>DBEWTR010000216.1:0-15281 GCA_048205775.1 Collinsella sp.
TTTAAAGGTGATTTTAGCCTTGGAGAGACCAAGCGCCTGGGCGGCCTCGACCTGGCCGCGCGGCACGGCGTTGACGCCGGCACGGAAGATCTCGGCAAGCACGCCGGCTGCAGCGAGCGCGACGGGAAGCGTGAGCATCCAAAACGACGGCAGCGCGATCTTGTACTGGGGCAGCACCAAAAAGAAGAAGTAGATGAACAGAAGGCTCGGCACACCGCGGAAGAAATCGGTGAGCACGCGGCAGACCAGCTGCAGCGGCTTAATTTCGCTGGTGCGGCCGAGCATAAGGGCTAAGCCCAGTACCAGCGCAATGACGCCGGCGGTGAGTGCGACTTTAACGGTGCCCTCAAAGCCGGCAAGCAAGAACTTCCAGGTGGTGAGGTGCGTGAAGAAATACCAATAGTGGACCGAAAGCTGGCCGGTCACATAAAAGCGCTGCAGTACCAGGACGACGAGTGCGGCGACGGCAACAAGCGAGATGGCGGTGCCGATGCGAATCTTGGTGCGCATCTTGGGGCCGGGAGCCTCGTAGAGCGCATCGCGCATGGTGAGCGCGGAGGTGGGGTGCTTGCTCATCGGAGGATCCTCACCTTCTTATCGATGTAGTTGCCAATGTGGCTCACCACAAAGGCCGTGCCCAGGTAGCCGAGCGCCGAGATAAAGAACGCGGCGACGCCGCCGAGCGAGCGCGTGTTGATATAGCTCACCACGCCGGTGAGCTCCTGCGGCTTAAGCGGTACCTGGCTGCCGAGCGCGGTGGTGAGCATGACGGCGATAAAGAGGTTGGTCATGGGCAGCACGCTCGAGCGCAGTGCCTGCGGAATCACGATCTTGGCGAGGATGCGGTTAAAGCTCATGCCGAGCGAACGTGCGGCTTCCACCTGGCCGACCCCGACGGTGTTGATGCCGCTCATAAAGTTCTCGGAACCAAAGGCCGAGCCCAAAAGGACCGTGGCGACGATAACGCAGGTGCGGTAGGGTAGGACGACCTTGAGCGGCGGCAGTGCGTAGACGACGATGATGAGCAGCGCGATGCCGGGGATGTTACGGAAGACCTGGACATACAGGTCGCCAAAGACGCGCAGCGGCTTGAGCGGCGACACGCGCATCACGGTGACGGCGACGGCCAGCACCATGGCGATGGCAAACGACTCAAGCGTCATGCCCCAGGTTGCTAGCAGCGCGTCGATATAGTTCTGGCCATAGAGTGACCAGAGTTCGGAGAGACTCATGCGGACCTCCCGCCGATAAGGAAAGGGGCTCCCGTGTGTACGGAAGCCCCGACAACTCAGTGAGGAAACAGTTTAGCGCAATAAAGCGCATCGTGCGTTTCCGTATGGTTTCGTTGCGGCCGTTACTAGGCTCGCTGTCTAGGCGCCGACCTCGGGCAGCTCGGGAACATTGGTGTCGCCCGTACGGTCGCCGATGCAGATCTGCCACAGCTCGGTCCAGGTGCCGTCGTCCTCGATCTTCTTAAGGAAGTCGTTGACAAAGGCGACGCCGTCGGAATCGAGCGGCAGACCGATACCATAAGGCTCCTTGCTGCCGAAAGGCTTGCCGGCGATCTTGTACTTACCGGGCTCGCGGACCAGGGCGCTCTGCTGCATGTTGTTATCGATGACGTAGGCGTCAACGCGGCCCTGCTGGAGTGCCTGGCGGGCCTCCTCGTCGGTCTTGAACTCCTGCTGGCTGGCCTTGGGGGCGAACTCCTCCAGGATGGCGGGGCCGTTGGAGCCGGACTGGACGGCGACGTTCTTGTCGGCCAGGTCGTCGACGCTCTTAATGTCGTCGTTATCGGCGAGCACCAGGATGGCCTGCTGGGTGTAGTAGTAGGGGCCGGCAAAGGAGACAATCTTCTTGCGCTCGTCAGTGATGGTGTAGGTGGCAAAGACGGCGTCGACCTGGCCGTTCTGCAGGACGGACTCGCGTGTGTCCGAGGTAACCTGGGTGATCTCGACCTTGTTCTCGCCCAGAATGTAGTTGGACAGGAGCTGTGCGATACCGGCGTCGAAGCCGCGGGTCTGACCGTCTTTCTCGTTGAGGAGGGAGAAGAGCGTGGAGGTCTGAACGCCACCGATCTTAAAGACGCCGGCGTCCTTGACGGCCGTGGCCCAGGTGCTGGCGGCGATGGCGTCGTCATCGGCCTTGGGGCCGTTGTCGACGAGCTTGTCGAATGCCTTGGCATCGAGCGTAGCGGAAACCTCGGTATCCTCGGAGCCCTTGGAGGAGCCGGCGGCGGAACCCTTGTCGGCCTCGGCGCTGGTGTCGGAGCAGCCGGCAAGACCAAGGCCGGCGACGGTTGCGAAGGTAGCGGCGACAAAGCCGCGGCGGTCGAGAACGACCTGCTGGGAGAGGTTCTTGCTCATGGTAGAACACCTTTCTCAATAAAATCCCTAGCGGTTGAGTAGAGTTATACCCCATCGCGCTCAAATGGGTCAACACGAAATAACTCAGAAACATACTTGCCTTATGGGTTATTCTACCTACCGAAAAGGGACAGGCACCTTTGTGGTTGTTCTTGCAGATGTGACGGCCTGCCTCGCTGCTTTGTCTCAATCTGTAACAGGTAGACGAGGAAATGGGTTCTAACTGTTACAGATCGAGATTTTCTCTTCAGGGGAATTCGAATGTCTCAATCTGTAACATCTGGACGGCCAAAAGGTCTCTATCTGTTACAGATTGAGACAAAGGTCAGGGACTAAGACGTCTTGTCTAGATCTGTAACAGTTAGACGGGAATTCGGGCTCTAGATGTTACAGATTGAGATAATCGCGTCGCGAAAATTAAAACCTCCGCAGGGATGCTTCCCTTGCGGAGGTTTTCTTACTCGTTGAGTAGCCTTACGGCTTCGGCGGCCATGTTCTCGACCGTCATGCCGTTCTGAGCGAGCAGCTCGTTGGGGTCGTAGCGGTCGGGGAAGCCCTTGGCGATGCCGAAGGTGCGCGTGCGCACGGGCGTGCAGGCCAGGTAGCACGCCACGCGCTCGCCCCAGCCGCCGTCCAAGATGCCGTCCTCGAGGGTGACGACGACGCGATGCTCGGCGGCAAGGCTGTCGAGGAACTCGCGGTCGAGCTCGGTTGCGAAGCGCGGGTTGACGAGCGTGGCTTCGATACCGTACTCGGCGGCCAAGCGGTTTGCCACACGCTCGCCTAGCTCAAAGAAATCGCCGAGCGCGAGCACGGCAACGTCGCGGCCCTGGCGCACCACGTTGTAGCGAACGGCGCTGTAGTCGGTGTCCTCGGCGGGCGCCAAATCGGGGCGGCTAACCAGGCCAATGCCCGGTACGCGGATCGCCACGGGATGCTCGCGGTGGTCGAGCGACCAGCTCAGCATGGACAGGTATTCCTCCATGCAGACCGGCGCCAAGTAGTGCATGTTGGGAAGAGCGCCCAGCATGGAAATATCAAAGAACGAGAGGTGCGTCTCGGATGTGGTGCCAAAGATCGACGCGCCAAACACCAAGATGGTTGCGGGGGCGTCGTTGAGGCACAGGTCGTGCCACAGTTCGTCGTAGGCGCGCTGCAAAAACGTGCCGTACACACCAAAGACTGGCTTGGCGCCCGAGCGTGCAAGCGCGGTGGCAAAGGTCACGGCATGCTCCTCGGCAATGCCCACGTCGACAAACTGCTTGCCGGCGGCAGCGCGAAGCTCGGGTGTAAAACCCATGATGTAGGGTGTGGCGGCCGTGATGCCCACAACCTGCGGATCGCGCTCGATGGCGGCGCTGAGCGCCTCGCCCGTAATGTCGGCATAGGTGCGCGGCGCAGGCTCGCTCGGATGGCCCGGGCAGAGCTTGCGCCCAGTTGCCATGTCAAACGGACCCACGTGGTGCCAGCGCTCGGGGTCGCTCTGGGCTGGCTCAAAGCCCTTGCCCTTGGCGGTGGAGACGTGCAGCACGATGGGATGATCGATATTGCGCAGCTCCTGCAGCGCGTCGACGAGGGCCAACACATCGTTACCGGCGTCCAGATAGCGGTAGTCGAGCCCCATCGCGCGAAAAACGTTGCGCTCGCAGGTGCCGTTGCTGGCGCGCAGCTCGGCCAGATTGCGATACAGGCCGCCATGGTTCTCAGCAATGGACTGGTCGTTATCGTTGACGATGATGATCAGGTTGCTGTCGAGCTCGGCGGCATTGTTGAAGCCCTCAAACGCCAGGCCGCCCGAAAGCGAGCCGTCACCAATAACAGTGATGACGTTGTACGCATCGCCCGCCAGGTCACGAGCGTGCGCCAGACCGCAGCCCAGGCTCACCGAGGTCGAGGTGTGCCCCATGGCAAACAGGTCATGCTCGGACTCGTCGGGATTGGCAAAGCCAGAAGCCTCACCATAACGCTCCGGATCGATATAAGTGTACGCGCGCCCCGTCAGCGCCTTGTGGGCGTAGGTCTGGTGCGAAACGTCAAAGACAATCTTGTCGATGGGGGAGTTAAACACGCGATGAAGCGCAACCGTAAGCTCAACGACACCCAGGTTGGGGGCAACGTGCCCGCCGACAGCGGCGGAGCTTTCGAGGATTGCCTGGCGGATCTCGCCGCAGAGCAGCGGAAGCTCGGTGCGGTCGAGAGCCTTGACGTCCTCGGGCGTTGTCGTTTGCGTAAGCAGCATCGTTGTGGGTTACTCCATGCGAATCGAGCGCCGGCGCTCCCTCGGCCGGCACAATTGCACAAAACAGTCTCGCACATTTTGGCGTTTGATATGTGACGGCGGCGCGGTAATTCGCCAACTGGCGGGGCAAAACGTTTTGTCCGATGCCATACTGGTAGATTCGATGATGATTTTTTCAATACGTGCAGGCCGTGGCTTGCCGCCGTGAGCCGCTGGAAGGAGGCAGCATGTCCGATGCCGTTCGTGCCGAGAAAATCGCGCACGAGGTCGACGATGCCGCCCGCCAGCTCGCCCAGGCGGGCCGTCTGGACCTGACGCGCGAGTTTATCCAGCATGGTGATGTGACGGTCTATGCACATGTGACCTCGGTAGCGCGGGCGAGCCTGTCCTTTGCCGAGCGCCTGGGCCGCGTCGGTGTCTCTGTCGACCGCGCCTCGTTGCTGCGCGGAGCCTTGTTACACGATTACTTTCTCTATGACTGGCACGATCCCGACCCAAGCCATCGGCTGCATGGCTTTCGCCATCCGTTTTTTGCCCTGGCGCGAGCCGAAGAGGATTTTGAGCTGACGCCGCGCGAGCGGAATATCATCGCGCGCCATATGTTTCCGCTGGTGCCGGTGCCGCCGACGTGTCGTGAGGCTTGGATTGTATGCCTGGCAGATAAATGGTGCGCGCTGCGCGAGACGGTCGCCGGCCGTCTGCCGCGCAAGGATGAGGCGGACGATGGTATGAGCAGCGAATCGAGTGAAAAGAGGAGAGGGTAGACGGTGGGGACCGCGATTGATATGGCTTTTGGCGGCGCGACGCTTGCCGCCTGCCCGCTCTCGGCGCTGGTGCTTTCGTTTGCCTTCTACGGTTTTTGCGGTTGGGCATGGGAATCGACGGTCTGCGCCATGCTCAACCACGGACGCTTTGCCAACAGCGGCTTTTTGCTGGGGCCGTGCTGCCCCATCTATGGCGCGGGCGGCATTGCCTGCTGGCTGCTGTTGCGCGGAATTCCTGACGCGTCGAGCCAGTTTGTCGCGGCAGCGCTCGTATGCAGCGTGATTGAGTACAGCGTGGGCGTGCTGCTGGAAAAAACAACAGGCGCTCGCTTTTGGGACTATTCTCACCTGCCGTTTAACCTGCACGGACGCATCTGTCTGTACTGGGCCTGCGCGTTTGGCCTGGGTGCGCTGTGCATTTGCCGTTTAGTGGAGCCGGCATTGCTGGGGCTGCTTGGCCATCTGCCGGTGCTGATTGTGCGGCTGTCCGCCTTTATCGTCGCGGTCGCGATGATGGTCGACGCAGTGTGCTCGTTGGCGAGCTGGCGGCGTCTGTCCGATCAGCTGGAGCGCGTGCGCGCCGACCTTGCCGACCGCATCAACGAGTCGCTTGCCGATGCGTCCGACTCCATGCTCGAACGTATTCCCGATTCGGCGATCGACTCGGTGGCACAGACGCATATCCGCAGCCGTGCCGTTAACGCGTGGCTGGCGGAGCTGGGCGATGCGACGCTCGATGCCCTTCGTGAGAAGGCTTCGATGCCGACGTTTATCTCGGATGGTGCTCGCGGCCTGGCGCTCGCTGCCCGCCGCGTGGCCGATGCCGCGCCGAGCATGCCGCGTCCGTCGCTCAGTCGTCGCCTTGCCGGCAAGCGTATGAGCCGTCCGGTGCCGAGCGTGTCACTCAGCCGCCGCGACCTACGCTTTTTCAATGCCTTCCCGCGTCTGCGCATCAATCGCTACGAAGGTGTCATTCGAGCAACTAATCTCCGCGACCGCGCCCACGAGCTGTTTCGTCGCTAGCCGGGATGGGCGCGCTCACGGCTCCCTTGCTCGCGTATTTCCCGTTCGTTTCACGCCCGTTGCCGCGCCGTTTCCAAGATTGCGGCGCCGTTGGAGACGGCAAGATCTGGGTCGAGCCGGTCGAGGAAGTTATCCGCATCCGCACCGGCGAACACGGCCCCGCCGCGGTGTAGAATCGACCGTCTACCATCCGCAACGTTAAAATGCTGCAATGAGACACAAGGGTTGCGTTGCGGATGGACGGATTATGGGTCGTAATAAATATCCCGAGGAGACGGTCGCGAAGATCCTCGACGCGGCGCTGGAGCTATTCTGCGCGCAGGGTTATGAGGGGACGAGCATTCAAGACATCGTCGACCGCCTCGATGGCATGACCAAGGGTGCTGTCTATCATCACTTTAAGAGCAAAGAGGAGATTTTCAACGCCGCATTTGATCGGGCAACGGCTCCGATTGCTGAGCACCGTCGCGCGACACTCGGTGCTGGCAATATGACGGGAGCTCAAAAGCTCAAACGACTTTATGCGCCCGAGTCCGTCGTTCCGCAAATCGAGCTATGGGCTCGCATGCATCCTGCGGCAGATCCGGTAAAAAGCTCGCGGCTGCTGGCGATGCAGTATCAAGGTTCGTTTGACGAGTCGGCCGATGGCAATCTCTTGCCAGTAATCGAGGAGGGCATCGCCGACGGCTCCATTGCGTGCGAATGCCCGCGCGAAGCAGCGGAGGCCGTATCGTTGTTAGCGAATCTTTGGCTGCTGCCATTGTTCCGTCCGCTCGAGCCCAAGGAGCGAATGCTTGCTCGCGCACAATGTTTGGCGCAGATGGCGGCCGCGGTGGGGCTTGATTTGGGTAATGAAGTGCTCCAGACAACGGTCCAGATTTGGGACGTATGGAACCGTGCCGGGTGGTAATATAGATACCAACGGTATGTAATTGATTTGTGAGGGTAGCCACGGCTGCCCTTTCAGGTCATTAAATACATACTAGCAGTATGTATTTGGGGGCAGGCTTATGGCTGGGATGCGAAGAATTAGCGTTTCGTTGGCGCCAAAAACAGTGCGATCTATCAGACTATTTGGCCTTCTTGTTGCACAGCTGTGTGCGTATTCAATGTTGTCAGCACTGTGCTTTGCGTGTCCGCTCTACTTGTTCGATTGCAGCGGCTCGTCAACGTTATATGGCGCCGTCGCGGCGATAGCGTTCATACCAGGCGTGCTCGCGACTCCGGTTGGCGGGATCTTGGCGGATCGGGGAAGACATCGCGGGGTTCTTGTGGTACTCGGCATTGTTCTGATGGCTACATCACTGCTGTTTATCCCCGTGAAGCGTTCGCTGCCTCTTGCGGTTGTCGTGGCAGCAATGCTTTGCGTCCAATATGGCATCCAATCGCTGTTGAAACCGATGCTTCAAATTGAGACGGTGCGCATGACGGGCCAAGAAAAGGTTGAGCGTGCCACTGCGTTGGTCTCGCAGATAACCATGATGGGTAATATCTTGGGGCCTGTAGTCGGGACGGCAGTCTATGGGTGCTTCGGTATCGATGCTCTATGCGAAACTGCGGCGTTGACGTTTGCGATGTCAGCCCTGCTGTTCGGGGGCGCACTCAAGCAAAATGCCTCATCTGGAATGACGGGGGACAGTACGACTTGCTCGACATGCCGAAACGATTTTCGGGAGTCGATTCGGTATCTGTTGCAAAATTCATCATTGGTCGCCGTGATTTTGCTTGCGGCTATTTTGAACCTTGCGTTGGTTGGGCTAACGATTGGCGCTCCCGTTATTGTTGCAAAGCATCTCGGAATGCAGTCATCCTTTGTTGGGATTATTGAGGTGGCTATGGGCTTAGGTGGTCTTGTCGGCAGTGGTTTGGTCGGTATTTGGCCGCATCGTTTTTCCTTCAAGGGCATATGTCGATATGTTGCGATGATCTGTTTTGGAGTCGTACCGATTATTGTCACGCTACTGAGCGGTCCTGATGAATTAGCGTTTGCCGCGCTTGCGGCCGGCTCGGCATGGGTCATGGCGTGGGCAAGCATTACATCGGTCGAAATCGTTTCATTTGTTCAGCGGTCAGCGCCAAAGGAACTCTGCGGAAAAGTGCTGGCACTCGTTTATATGACGCTTTCCTGTGCAACGCCTATTGGCCAATTGGTTTACGGACTCGCATATGATCGATGGACACCGGCGATTGTATTCGCAGGCATGCTGGCGGTGCTGACGTTGACGACGGCGCTGTTTTATCGGCTGAAAAGTCGCTTATGGCGAATGTCTTAAGGCACTGGGGCACCGTGAATTTGTGGAGGCAGTGGCACGTCGCGCCGGGACGCCATTGTTTGGACGCGCCCGTTCTCGTCTACAATATCGTGCAGACGAAGGAGAGGCGTGCCCATGATCAAGATGTTTGCGAGTGACTTAGACGGAACGCTGCTGAACGCCCTGCATGAGGCGGATGGGACCATCCGCCGTGCCATTCGCGAGCTGACCGAGGCTGGCCTGCATGTGGTTCCCGCGACCGGACGCTCGACGCTGCCGGTCGGCGAGCATGGCTTTACGGGTCTGGCGCTTGACGCCTGCTGCTCCAATGGGTCCATCGTGCGCGACAGCCATGGCGAGGTGCTCAAGACCTGGACCATCGATCCACAGGTTACCGAGGAGCTGCTCAAGGCATTTCCGGACATTTGCTTTGATTGCTCCACACCCGATGGCATGTTCTCGAGCGGTTCGTTCGAGATGCATCAGGCGGGCTTTAAAAAGGACAGCCCCATCAAGCGTATTGTGATGCGCGGCATGCGTGCACGTGGCGGGTATCACGAGGAGCAGTATTTCGACCAGTCGATCGGCGATATCCTGCGCCACGACGTGTGCAAGATTAACTGCCGCGTGACCTCGCCCGAGCTGGAGCGCGACCTTAAGGCGTATTTGGCCGAGCGATCGGATCGCGTGGTCAACGCGCCGTTCGATCCGGTGATGTTCGAGATCACGGACGTGGCGTGCAACAAGGGTGAGAGCGTGGGCTGGCTGGCGGGCTACTACGGCATTGCCGAGGACGAGGTCGCGGTTTACGGCGACGGCGGCAACGACATCGCCATGCTCAAGCGCTTTCGTCACAGCTACGCGACCAAAAATGCTAGCGATGCAGCTAAGGCCGCCGCGAGCGCGACCATTGGCAGCTGCATGGCCCACGCCGTTCCCAAACACATGCTCGCCACCATGCGCAAGCAAAACTCCCGCACCGTCATCGAATAATGTGGCAAAGGGACAGCCCCTTTGTCACAGGTGACGCTGGTCTCTTGAAATACGAACAAACATTCGCATATCTAACTGCGCTTTGATAGAATTGATACTGTTGGCGGCAGTTCCATGTGTCGGGCAACGCCCTCCATCTGATGGGAGGTGATGCCCATGACCGATCTGATTGATTTCGTGAGACTTCTGACCGCTTTGGTCTCGTTCTCCACGGCGCTCGTCGGGCTTTCCGAGGCACTCAAGCAACGTTCGAAGCAACGTAAAAGGGGTCGCCGCCGCTAAGGCGTTGACCCCTTAATCCAAGCAACGGCGCTGCCCAGCTTTCCAGAACTTGGGCTGCCGTCGACACTATTCTACCCACGAATGACATTTTGGACAATCGGTAATGCCGCTCTAAAAGCCTGGCGCAACCGGCACAACCTAGGCGGTCGCTGGATGTGACAAAGGGACTGCCCCTTCGTCACATTCCAAATATTGCCTTTACGTGTTGATGCACACGGTGTGCAATAATACTCGCACTGTGCAATAGCGCACAGGCTGAGTAACAAGGAGGACGCTTGTCCCAGCTCGAGAAATGCGATCGCCGGTCCCTTCGCTCGCAGCGTGCCCTTCGCCAGGCGCTTGCCAGCGAGCTTGCCGAAAGCGGCGACCTTTCGCGCATTAACGTCGCGTCGCTCACCGAGCGTGCCGGCCTTACGCGCCGCACGTTCTATTCGCACTACCGCGATATCCCCGACTTTATCAATCAAATCGAGGATGGCTTGCTGGCCGAGATCCGTGAGCGTATTGAGCTCATCACCGCAGCTCAGCTGCCCGATCTCTATCACAACATCGATGAGCTCGAGCCGGCGCCCGGTTCGGTTGAGCTGCTGCGTTATCTTGCGGCCAACCGCGACTTAATCGGTGCGCTGCTGGGTCCGGGCGGCGACCAGGCCTTCATTAAAAGGATCATCGACACCGCTCGTGAGGCTGTGGTGCCGCGTGCGCAGACGGGCATTTTGGGCCTGGCGCTGGGCACGTTCTTTGACTACTACGTCACCTACGTCGTGAGTGCCGAGGTCGGCATGATTCAGCGCTGGTTTGAGCGTGGGCTCACCGAATCGCCCGAGGCCATGGCGCGCATTATGACGGTGCTCGCTTTTGTACGCCCTGGTGACCTGTATGGCCAACCCATCGATATCAACGTGCCGGAATACGGCATGAAGCTATTGAATCTGCAGCTCGAGGACGCGGTCGACACCACCGCAACCGTCGAGTCCAACAACTAAGAGGAGAGACAATGAGCAAACTCGTCGAGGGCATTAAAGACCGTGTGGTCGCTGCCGCACGCGAGGCCGCGCCCGCCGTGGTGGACGCCGCGCAGAAGGCCGCGACCGCGGCTGCCGAGAAAGTTGCCGAGGCAGTTGCGGATGCCAAGAACGTGGCAGGGGAGACGTCCGTCGTCAGCGAGCCCGCCACCGCCGCTGAGCCCGTAGCCGCCGCCCAGGCCCCCGAAGGCGCGATCTTCAACCCCGAGGCCGCCCGCGGCAACCTGCACCTGGGCATCGACGTGGGCTCCACTACCGTTAAGCTCGCTGTGCTCAACGACGACAACCAGATCGTCTACGCCAAGTACCAGCGCCACCACACCGACGTCCGTGCCTGCGCCCGCGACCTGTTCGAGGGTGCTGCGACCGTGTTGCCGACGGCCCAAATGACCTGCGCCATCACCGGTTCGGGCGGCCTGCTGCTGTCCCAGTGGCTCGACCTGGAGTTTGTCCAGGAGGTCATTGCCAGCAAGCGTGCCGTCGAGACCCTCATCCCGGCCACCGATGTCGCCATCGAGCTGGGCGGCGAGGACGCCAAGATCATCTACTTCGATAACGGCATCGAGCAGCGCATGAACGGCACCTGCGCCGGCGGCACGGGTGCGTTCATCGACCAGATGGCAACCCTGCTGCACACCGACGCCAGCGGCCTCAACGAGCTCGCGGCCAACGCCACCACCATCTATCCCATCGCCAGCCGCTGCGGCGTTTTTGCCAAGACCGACGTGCAGCCGCTGCTCAACGAGGGCGCCCGCCCCGAGGACGTGGCCGCCTCCATCTTCCAGGCTGTCGTGACCCAGACCATCTCGGGCCTGGCGTGCGGCCGTCCCATCCGCGGCAACGTCGCCTTCCTGGGCGGTCCGCTGCAGTATCTCTCCGAGCTGCGCCACCGCTTCTACCTCACGCTCAATCTGGACGAGGAGCACCGTATCGTGCCCCAAAACGCTCACCTGTTTGTGGCGAGCGGCGCCGCCATGGCGCACGAGTCCAACAAGCTCAGCACGTTCCCGCAGCTCATCGAGGCCATCGACAGCTTGGGCGACACGCAGGGTGCCGAGGTCGAGCGTCTGGATCCGCTCTTTGCCACCGACGAGGACTTTGCCGAGTTCAAGACCCGCCACGACCAGGAAGTCGTTCCCAAGGGCAAGCTCGACGGCTACACCGGCCGCGTGTTCATTGGCATCGACGCCGGTTCCACCACCATGAAGGCCGCGCTCGTGGGCGAGGACGGCCAGCTGCTGCACACTTGGTACGGCAACAACAACGGTGACATCCTGGGCACGGCCAAGGTCATCATGGCCGATTTCTACAACCACATCCCCGCCGGCTGCACTATCGGCCACGTGACCACCACGGGCTATGGCGAGGCGCTGCTCATCGAGGCCCTCAAGGCCGACTCCGGCGAGATCGAGACCGTCGCGCACCTGCGCGGCGCCAAGGCGTTCCTGCCCGGCGTCGAGTTCATTCTGGACATTGGCGGCCAGGACATGAAGTGCCTGCGCGTCAAGGACGGCGTCATCGAGCACATCATGCTCAACGAGGCCTGCTCGTCGGGCTGCGGCAGCTTTATCGAGAGTTTCGCCGTGTCTATGAACATGGACGTGCGCGCGTTCGCCGACGCCGCCATCCATGCCAAGGCCCCGGTCGACCTGGGCAGTCGCTGCACGGTCTTTATGAACTCGCGCGTCAAGCAGGCGCAAAAGGAAGGCGCCACGGTGGGCGACATCGCGGCCGGCCTGTCCTATTCCGTCATCAAGAACGCCCTGTTCAAGGTCATTAAGCTGCGCGACCCCAAGGAGATCGGCAGCCAAGTGATCGTCCAGGGCGGCACCTTTATGTCCGACGCCACGCTGCGCGCGTTTGAGCAGCTCACCGGCGTGCATGCCGTGCGCCCCGACATCGCCGGCTGCATGGGCGCCTACGGTGCGGCCCTGCTCGCCCGCGATCGCGCCGGTGCCGACGGCACCTCGACCATTCTTTCTGCCGAGGACATCGCGCACCTCACCGTGACGCAAAAGCATGTCCGCTGCGGTCGCTGCTCCAACAACTGCCAGCTTACCGTTAACGACTTTGGCGGCGGCAGGCGCTTCATTACCGGCAACCGCTGCGAGAAGGGCGCCGGCCACAAAAAGCAGAAGACCGAGGCCCCCAACCTCTTCAAAAAGAAAAACGAGCTGCTCTTTAACCGCGAGGTGCTGAGCCCCGACGAGGCCCCGCGCGGCACCGTCGGCATCCCGCGCGCGCTCAACATGTACGAGAACTACCCCTTCTGGCACGCGTTCTTTACGCGCCTGGGCTTTAGCGTGCAGCTGTCCGACCAGTCGAGCAAGAAGACCTACCAGGCGGGCATCGAGTCCATGCCGTCCGAGAGCGTGTGCTATCCGGCCAAGATGAGCCACGGCCACGTGATGAACCTCATCGACCGCGATGTCGACTTCATTTGGATGCCGTGCGTGCGCTGGGAGCGCAAGGAGGATCCGACGGCTGGCAACTGCTATAACTGCCCCATCGTCATGAGCTACCCCACAGCGCTGGCGCTCAACATCGACGAGATTCGCGAACAGAACATCGAGTTCCTGTATCCGTTTGTGCCGTATCACGATAAGACCGAGCTTAAGCGCCGTCTGTACCAGGTGCTCGCCGTCGACCGTGTGGCCGATGCGCAAGCCGGTCGCGGTCGCGTGCGCGGTCCCAAGATCACGCGCTCCGAGGTCGATGCCGCCGTCAACGCTGCTTTTGAGGCCGATGCGCGTTTCCACGAGGATATCCAGACCATGGGCGAGGAGGCTCTTAAGTGGGTCGAGGACCATGGCGGTCACGGCATCGTGCTCGCCGGTCGTCCCTACCATAACGACCCCGAGATCAACCACGCCCTGCCCGAACTTATCTCGAGCTTTGGCTTTGCGGTCTTTACCGAGGATTCGCTCGCGCATCTGGTAAAGCCCGAGCGTCCGATTCGCGTCGTCGACCAGTGGATGTACCACAGCCGCCTGTACGCCGTCGCCCGTTTTGTGACGATGCGCAACGACCTGGACCTGATCCAGCTCAACTCTTTCGGCTGCGGCCTGGACGCCCTGACCACCGACCAGGTGCAGGAGATTCTGGAGGCCAGCGGTAAGATCTACACCGTGCTCAAGATCGACGAGGTGTCCAACCTGGGCGCCGCGCGCATCCGCATCCGCTCGCTCATGGCAGCGCTCAAGGACCAGGAGGCCGAGCGCCTGGCCGAGGCCATAGCTGCGGGCGAGGCCTACGAGCAGGGCGATGCCGCGCCGGTGACTCCCTCCACGGATGCCCCTGCGTTCGCGAGCCGTAAGTATACGTTCGAGGCGCAGCGCGAGAGTGCTTCGACCGCGTGGCCCAAGGTGCCCTTTACCGAGCAGATGCGCGACGAGGGATACACCATCCTGTGCCCGCAGATGGCGCCGATTCACTTTGACCTAGTCAAAGAGGTATTCCGTGGTGCTGGCTACAACTTGGAGCTGCTGCCCTCGACTGACCACGACGCCGTCGAGGCCGGCCTGCGCTATGTGAACAACGACATCTGCTATCCGTCGATTCTGGTGACGGGCCAGATCATGGAGGCCATCGAGAGCGGTCGGTACGACCTGTCCAAGACGGCCGTGGTTATCAGCCAGACCGGCGGCGGCTGCCGTGCCACCAACTACATCGCACTCATCCGCAAGGCCCTGCGCGAGAGCGGCCACCCCGAGATTCCGGTGATCTCGCTTTCGGCCGTGGCACTCGGCGAGGACAACCCTGGCTTTAAGATTACGCCGGCGCTGCTCAAGCAGGCGGTCTATGCCGTGCTCTTTGGCGACGTGATGATGCAGATGCTCTACCGCTGCCGCCCGTACGAGGCAACGCCCGGTGCGGCGAACGCGCTCTACGAGGAGTACATGGCGCGCGCCCGCAAGCTGGCGCCCAAGTTCAACCGCCACAACTACACCAAGCTGTGCCGCGAGGCCATCCGCGCGTTCGACACCATGCCGCTCGTGGGTGAGGGTACCAAGCCGCGCGTGGGCGTGGTCGGCGAGATTCTGGTCAAGTTCCACCCCACGGCCAACAACCACGTGGTCGACGTGATCGAGCGCGAGGGCTGCGAGGCGGTGGTTCCGGGCCTGCTCGACTTCTTCCTATACTCCATGAGCAACGCCGAGCTGCAGAAGGATGAGCTGGGTAGCTCTGCTACAACGCGTGCGGGCATGCAGGCGCTCATCAAACTCGTGGACTGGATGCGTACGCCGGTGGAAGAGCTGCTCGAGAAGTCCCGCCGCTTTGAGGCGCCCGAGCGCATCGGCACTATGGCCGACAAGGCCCGTACGGTGCTTTCGGTG
>DBEWTR010000068.1:0-3889 GCA_048205775.1 Collinsella sp.
AAGGGCCTTCGCTTCGCGAAGCCCCGGGCTTCGGGCGCATGGCGCCCTCACCACGCTCCGCTACAAACAGGCCACAGGCCTGTTTACTTAACGCTCCGCGCGCTCACGCGAGTTCGGCACGAAAAAGGGGGCCTTGACCCCCTTGAACGCCCACTTGCATGTATGGTGCCCGAGGCGAGACTCGAACTCGCACGTTGTTGCCAACGGTGGATTTTGAGTCCACTGCGTCTGCCAATTCCGCCACTCGGGCACGCAATGCGTGAGTTAGTTTATCACAGCTTTCTACCGATTAGTCCGAAAATGGAACTTCGAGCATTTCGATAAGCTCAACCTTGCGTAACATCTCCCGCTTACGACATCCACGTCCGTCAACCGAGGCCTCGCCCATCTGGTTGTCATAGGGATCCTCGCGCATACCATCGAAAGCAGGCACAAATTCAGCCTGGAATCGATTGTTGGCCACCATACGCCACGGGTCGAGATTGCCAAAGTAGTGACGACGACGCCACTCCTCCCCCATCCTGCGTGCCGAGGAACCAAACGATACGTCGGCGTTAAGCCAACCGGTCTGTGGCGTATAGAACTCAGCCCAATCGTGCGGCCCCACCGAATCGGGCGCAACATACAGGCCGCTCTGCCAACGGGCAGGCACGCCCGCGATACGGCACATGGTGATAAACGTGAGCGCCATAACGCCGCAATCGCCGCGGAGCGAATGCGCGCAGTCATCAGCGATGGAGCCCAAAAGCAGGTACGGCGGCTGATAGCGATAGTCGATATACTGCGTCAGGTAATCATAGATAGCACGGGCGCGATCGAGCGGATCCACGAGTCCGTCAACAACACTGGCCGTCAGTTGCTGCAGATACGGCGTGAATGCGATGTGCGGACGGTCCTCGGAAATATCCTCGGTCAGAGGCGCGTCCATACGCGGATGAACCGGAAGTGTGCCACCGTAGACATCACAATAAGCAGCATCGATGTGATAACGATAGGTCACCGAGAATGAGCGTTCACTCGAAGAAGACCACGAGGCGGTACGCGCCGAAGCGTTCGCGGGAGCAACAGCACCCTCCGGCGTCATGTCGAGAATCTCGACCCGAGACTGTTGACGGCAGGCAGCCGCGACGGGAAGCCAAGCGCAAACGGTCTCCCCCTCCAGAGCGCCGGGGACAGACACGGACGCTTTAAGCGTAATGACGCGAGCCAATCCGTTTTGCGACTCCATCTCCTTGAGCATCTCGTTGCGCAGTGCAATTCCGTCCGTAGAATCGGGCCGCATGCCGGGAACCTCTTTGGGATATACGCGAAGCGAATCGAGGAAGTTGTCGAGAACGAACAGCTCGCCATCGATAAAGCGCCAGTCAATACGCTTACGGTCAATCAGATCGTCAAACTGCTCCTCGGTAAACTCAGGCCACTCCTCGCGAATCATCGCAATAGCTCGATCGCGCGACACCGAAAAATGAAGCGGCGTCTCAAGCATGCGATACCGCTCGGCACGAACGCAGGCAGCAAGCGAGGGATCGGGATTCTGCCCCAAAAGACGATCACAAGCCGCAACAGTCTGCGTCAAATATCCGGCATCCTTGAGTCGAAGAATCTCGGGCGGCAGTCCAACATCGAGATGACGAAAGTCATTACAGCAAACATCAACAGAGCAACCAACAGGACCCTCGTCAATAACCTTCCCATCCGAAGGCAGCACATTAATAACAGCCATACCAAACTCCAAGTCATTAGAACTCTTGAAGTCCATTGTAGCGAGATAAAAAGAAAGCCCCAATAAAGGAACCCTCAACACCGATAAACGGTACCTATAAAAAATGAATTCAGCCCAGTAACCCTGTAGCGAGTTAACGAAGGAGGCCCCGTTTCCCCGGAGCTGATTCCGTCGCGCGACTTCTAGCGAAGCCAGTAGCCACCTTAATTCAGACTCGTAACCCTGCGGCGTTAAACGAAGGAAGCCCCGTCTCCCGGAACTGTTTCCTTGGCGCGACTTCTGGCGAAGCCAGGTGAGCGCAAAGGAAACAGCGTAGGGAGACGGGGCTTCCGGCGGGAAGTTTAGCGACGCTTACGCCTTGTTGACGGAGCCAAACTCCTCCATGAGCTCCTTGGTGCGGGCAACGATGTTGTCGCGACCAGGCTTGAGGAGCTTGCGGGGGTCGAAGCCCTTGCCCTGCTGATCCTTGCCGGCCTCGATGTACTCGCGGACGCCCTTGGCGAAGACGAGCTGCAGATCGGTGTTGACGTTGATCTTGGAGATACCCAGGGAGATGGCCTTCTTGATCTGATCCTCGGGGATGCCGGTGCCACCGTGCAGGACGAGGGGCAGGTCGCCGGTCTGAGCCTTGATCTCGCCCAGGCGCTCGAAGGAAAGGCCAGCCCAGTCGGCAGGGTACACGCCGTGGATGTTGCCGATACCGCAGGCGAGGAAGTCGACGCCCAGGTCAGCAATCTGCTTGCACTCAGCAGGATCAGCGAGCTCGCCGCTGGAGGTCACGCCGTCCTCGGTGCCGCCGATGCCGCCGACCTCGGCCTCGATGGACATGCCCTTGGAGTGGGCAAGCTCAACGAGCTCCTTGGTGCGGTCGAGGTTAAGCTGGAAGGTCTCCTCGTGAGAGCCGTCATACATGATGGACGTGAAGCCGGCCTCGATGCACTTGAAGCAATCCTCGTAAGAACCGTGATCGAGGTGAAGGGCGACGGGAACGGTAACGCCCGTGGCCTCGACGGCAGCCTTGACCATGTCGGCGCAGACCTTGAAACCGCCCATCCACTTAGCGGCACCAGCGGTGCACTGAAGGATCAGCGGAGACTTGGCCTCCTCGGCGGCCTGGAGAATAGCCAGGGTCCACTCGAGGTTGTTGGTGTTGAAGGCACCGAGACCGTACTTGCCGGCCTCGGCCTTCTTGAGCATGTCTGCTGCGTTGACGAGCATAAAAGAAACCTCCTGTAAGGTTGCTCCGATAACGCCTGAGATTTTACCACGACATACCCGAGCATAAACGTTCGTTTGTTCACGAATACCATCCGATTGGACAAATTTTGACCGTTTGCCCCACAGAATCGACCCACTGGGGAAAATAGCTTGACGATTGAGCGGTCTTCGTGGTTCGAAAGACGGCTTCGAGCCTACATCTGCATAAACGGGTTCTGCATAAGTTCGCGCGCCATCGTGGTCGAATCGCCATGGCCCGTCAAGCAAACGGTATCGGGCGGAAGCATCTTGGCAAGTTTGGAGAGCGAGCGCATAATCGCCGCCTCGTCACCGCCGGAAAGATCGGTACGACCGTGGCTGCCCGGGAAAAGCGTGTCGCCCACAAAGGCGATGTTTCCCTGCTCGGTCGCGGCGAACAGGACAATGCCGCCCGGCGTATGCCCCGGCGTCTCGATCACCTGCAGGCAGACGTCGCCCACCTCGATTGTATCGCCCTCGGCAAGCAAACGCGTCGGCTCACCCGGATCGGGCGTCTCGATACCCCACATGGCGCGCTGCTCCTCGATATTTGCGCGAGGTACCGTCACGTCCTTAGCGCACAACTCATATAGTGCGCTGTCGCCAACAACAGCTCGAACCCCGGCAACCCCGCCAACATGGTCGGCATGACCGTGCGTGCAGACAGAGCCGAGTACGCGCACCTCGGGATGTGCGGTGCGGATATGCTCCACAAGACGCTCGCCCTCCCACGCCGGATCGACGATTAAGCACTCGTCATTCGAAATCACGGCGTAGCTGTTGGTCTGAATCGGGCCGTTGACGAGCGCCTCAATCGAAGCCGTGCCTCGGGGTGTCAGGTCCAAAGTCATATCGTCCATGCGCACACCCTCCTTCTAAAATACGTTCGAGGCACCAAACGATGCCTCGAACGTCACCAATATCTATGAT
>DBEWTR010000078.1:0-3611 GCA_048205775.1 Collinsella sp.
CAATGATGGAGAACGTCTTGCCTTCGGCGCCCTCGATGGTCCACGACTCGCCCGCGTGAAGGAAGCGAGCGACCACCTTGTTCTCGGCAATCCAGACAGGGGCATCCTCGTAGCCCGCGAGCAGGCCCAGTACGGAAAGCGCCATATCGGGACGGCCGCCCGTGGCGCAAGTCGCAACCACTTCGACACCTGGCCAGCGACGGCGGACGGAATCGAGCGCCAACGCCAGATCGGTATAGTCCTTGTAGGGGTCGTGGCGTTCAACTTCAAAGTTGGTGGCGGCATCGACTAACGCGCGACCTGCATCGCTCACCGTGTCGGCATCCCCCACATACACGTCGCAGCCCAGCCCAGCGCCCAGCAGCGCGTCGAGCCCGCGGTCCACGGCGACAACGTGGTCGCACTCCCCTGCTAGCCTATGCAACAGATCCGCGCTCGCCACCACGGGCGAGCCGCAGACCACTAATACCTTGCAACCCACAGCTCTCGCCTATCCCTCAAACGAAAGCACGCGGGCCAGGTCAAGCTCCTCGTAGCTGTCGATAAAGATATCGCAGTTGGCGCGTACGTCGTCGCGCTTCATGCGGCCGTGCGGGTCATAAATGCCCACGCGCTTAAAGCCTGCGGTGCCAGAGCTCTTAAGGCCAAAAACGGCATCCTCAAACACCCACGCGCGCTCAAACTTGCACCCATGGCGATCCTCCAGGCGGCGCAGCGCCAGCTCGTACACATCGGGGAACTGCTTGGAGCGTCCTGCCTCGCCCGTCGTGGTAACAAACTCCATGTAAGCGTCGAGCCCGGCACCAGCGAGCGCAGACTGCACCAGTTCGGCCGGCGTGGACGTGGCCACGCCCATAGCAATGCCCGCTGCCTTCGCCTGCTCCAAAAAGGCCAGAAGCCCCTCGCGCGGGGGCACCTTGGAGTACCCATCAATCAAAATCTCACTCAGCTCGCGATACAGCTCTTCGCCATTCGCGCCAATGCCCCACGTGTCGTGGTAGGCCTGGCACTCGTCCTCCAGCGACAGGTGCTCAAATTGGGCAAAGTCATCCACGGTCACGTCAATCCCGTGACGATGCAATAACTCGGGCTGCGCATAGCCCCAAACAGGGGTGCTATTTACTAGCGTGCCATCGCAATCGAAAATAAAAGCAACCTGGGGAGCGGCGGTATGGGACATAAACGAACCTTTCGATATCAAATGGTAAACAACCTGCTAAAAACGTTTTACCCAACGTCAACCAAACAATTTTGAAACCCAAATTGGTAAAACTGTCAAGAGTTTTACCATGGCAATTCTGCCAGTGGTATAAACATGTCGCTTACCGATTAAACGCCTCCGCAAATCCGCTTTCGTTCATAAAACTAACGTACAGGTGTTATCGTAGTTTTTGCCGAAAGTTCCACCGAGCACGCGAGGTGGAACGAATCACAGAAACTTCGCCGTCCCTTCGATTCGTGCAGCCTTGGACCTTTCGCATCTAGTCACCAAGGCAACACGCTGCCGCGTCATGATGGGATCAAACGTGAGCGATACAAAGCTAAAGCCAGCAACTAAAAAGCCCGCTACCCGTAAAGCCGCCCCGCACGCACCGGAGCTCACCAAGGACGATGTCTATCTGTTTGGCATCGGTACGTGGGAGCGCAGCTGGGAAAAGATGGGCGCGCATCCCGACACGCAGCAGCGTACGCGCGGCTGGCGTTTTTGCGTTTGGACGCCCGACGTTAAGAGCGTCCACGTTATCGGTGAATTCAACAATTGGGACGAACAGGCCAACCCGCTGGTGCCCGTGCATACGAGCTCTATTTGGGAAGGCTTTATTCCTGGCGCAGAGCAGGGCCAGCTCTATAAATACCTCATCGAGACCAACGAGGGTGAGAAGCTCTACAAGGCCGATCCGTATGCTTTTAAGGCCGAGTGCCCTCCGGGTACCGCCAGCGTGCTGTGGACCCTCGATGGCTACAAGTGGAATGACGCCGCGTGGCTCAAGCGCCGCGCCGGCCACAACCACATGTCGCAGCCGCTCAACATCTACGAGGTGCATATTGGCTCGTGGAAGCGCCACGGCGACGCGCCGCAGGGCGAGCCCGACGAGTACGGCAACTACCCCGGTCCCATGGATCCCTTCCCCGCGCAGCGCGGCGAGTTCTACACCTACGACGACCTGTCGGTGGAGCTCGTGGACTACGTGCGCGACATGGGCTATACGCATATCGAGGTCATGCCGCTCATGGAGCACCCCTTCGATGGCTCCTGGGGCTACCAGACGACCGGCTACTTTGCCGCCACGTCGCGCTACGGCAACCCGCAGCAACTCATGCACTTTATCGATGCGTGCCACGAGGCGGGTATCGGCGTGATCATGGACTGGGTGCCCGGCGGTTTTTGCGCCGACGCTCACGGCCTTGCCACCTTTAACGGCCACATGCTGTTTGAGCACGAGATTCACCCCAACTGGGGCACGCACAAGTTTGACTTCGCCCGCGGCGAGGTCCGCTCCTTCCTGGTCTCCAACGTGCTGTATTGGATCGAAAACTTCCACGTGGACGGCATTCGCATGGACGGCGTGTCTAGCATGCTGTACCTAAACTTTGGCATCGACGATCCCGGCCAAAAAAAGTTCAACAAGTACGGTACTGAGGAGGACCTGGACGCCAGCGCGTTTATCCGCCAGGTCAACTGCGCCGTGGAGGCGCACTACCCCGACGTGATGATGATGGCCGAGGAGTCCACCGCGTGGCCGCTCGTGACCTATCCGCCGCAGGACGGCGGCCTGGGCTTCCACTACAAGTGGGACATGGGCTGGATGAACGACACCCTGCACTACATGCAGACCGATTTTCCGTGGCGCCCCGGCAACCACGGGCTGCTCACGTTCTCCATCATGTACGCCTTTACCGAGAACTTTATTTGCCCGCTGAGCCACGACGAGGTCGTGCACGGCAAGTGCTCGCTCATTGGCCGCATGCCGGGCGACTGGTGGCGCCAATTTGCCGGCCTGCGCACGCTGGCCTTCTACCAGATGACGCACCCCGGTGCCAAGCTCAACTTTATGGGCAACGAGATCGGCCAGTTTATTGAGTGGCGCTACTACGAGTCCATCCAATGGTTCCTGACCGAGGAGTACGAGACCCACCGTCATCATCAGGCGTTCATTAAGGCGCTCAACCACCTGTACACCGCCGAGCCCGCCCTGTACGAGCGCGGCTACACCGACGACGGCTTTACCTGGATCGACGCGGACAACTCCAAGCAGTCCATCGTGAGCTTTGTGCGCCAGGGCGAGGACGTCGATGACGACCTGGTGATCCTGATCAACTTTGACCCGGCAAGCTACGAGAGCTTCCGTGTGGGCGTGCCGCGCGAGGGTGACTGGGAGGTCATCTTTGATTCCGACCGTCCCGAGTTTGGCGGCAGCGGTTACGCCGGTGAGGAGCCCTACACCTGCTCGAGCGAGCCCTATCCCTGGAACGGGCAGATGGACTCCATTGAGATGAAGGTGCCCGGCCTGGCAGGCGTGGTGCTTAAGCGCCGCGGTCCCAGCAGCTATAAGCCGCCCGTGGTCGAGAAGCCCAAGAAGGCGACGCGCAAGCGCACGTCCTCGGTGAAG
>DBEWTR010000086.1:0-2539 GCA_048205775.1 Collinsella sp.
CGGCGTCGCCATGTTCAACATTACCGGTACCGGCAACCTCGACCGTATGGAGGGCTTTGCCGCCGCGGCCGACAAACATGGCTATGCCATCACCCTCACTAAAGTAGACGGACACCCCTATACCCTTGAGAGCGCATCGTCGCGTATGAGTGCACTGCCAGTGGACGGTATGGTTGTAATCATGAACCGCATGCCGGCGGACTTTGGAACCTTTGAACCGCTGCCCGGTATGCAGACAGTGCTCGTTACCATGCTGGAGCATCCGCTGTGCTCGACGGTCGATAACGATCAGTTCGATTGTTCACGCCAAGTGGTCGAGTACTTGCTGGGGCAGGGACACAAGACCGTGCACTTTATCTCGTGTCCCGAGCGCTCGCTTTCGGGCATGCGGCGCGAGGAAGGCTGGCGTGAGACATTGCGTGTGCATGGCATTGAGCCCCCGCAGCTCGTGCGCGGCGACTGGACGGCGCAGAGTGGATATGCTGCCGGCCAGGTGCTTGCGGATGATCCGACCTGCACGGCCATTTATGCCTCCAACGACGCCATGGCCTACGGCTGCATCCGTGGGCTCGAGTCGCGCGGGAAGTGCGTGCCCCAGGACGTGAGCGTGGTGGGTGTTGACGATAGCCTGGGCGATATCGTGCCCGATCGTCGCCTGACCACGGTGCGCTTTGACAACAAGCGCGTCGGCATGTGGGCGGTCGACAAGATTGCCGGCGCCGATGGGGGTGCGTCTGGCGTGGAGCACATGCTGATCCCCGGTGTGCTCGTAGAGGGCGATACGGTGCGCGATTTGCGTTAGGGTGCGGTCCTGTTTGGGTTGTCACTAACTGTGTTCGATATTGTTCAGATTGGTTTAAAAACCGTTCACGGGCGAAAAGTGACCGTTCATAGCTTGAAATTACGTTTTGCGCTGTTCTTTTTTGTTTGAATGTTAATGTTTCTGTCATACAGAACGCAACGCGTATGCCCGGACGCGATGCTCTCCATTGGTTCATATGTGAAAGGAACGCAACATGGCAACCAAAGAAGAAATCTCGATGGTTGGATTCGAGATTGTCGCATACGCAGGTGACGCCCAGACCGATCTGCTTGCAGCGCTCGATGCTGCTCGCGAGGGCGATTTTGAGAAGGCCGAACAGCTGCACAAGGATGCCAGCGATGCACTTATCGGCGCCCACGACACGCAGACCAAGCTGCTTTCGCAGGAGGCCGGCGGTGGCGAGATGGAGATGACCTTCATCATGGCTCACGCTCAGGATACCCTCATGACCACTATGATCCTGGAGAAGCAGGCCCGCTTTACCATCGATGCCTACAAGCGCATTGCCGAGCTCGAGGCCAAGCTCGCCTAACGAGTCCTCACAACCAAGTCCCCTTCCAAAAGCTCTGCCGCTACCCGCGGCAGGGCTTTTTCTGTCCTCCTCCCCGCAACTCATCCCGAGATAGTCATTGGGGACGTTCTTAAATGACTAGTCATTGGGGACAGTCTTGGTGCGCTCCGTTCGTCTTCCCGTTCGATTTTTGCTCGGTGGGTATACTTTCTTTCGCATTAAACGCCGGACTGAGGAGGTATCCAAATGCCGGATAACGGGTCAATACAAAAAAGAGACGCGCACGAGATGGCTCATGGGCGTTCTGTCCAGATAACCGAGCACACGACGGTAACCGAGCTGCAGCCCAGCCTGTCCGATGTCGTGTGCGCAAACAAAAAGCTGCAGATTGGCTTTATCGTTGCGCTCGTGGTACTGGCGCTGCTGTCGGGCTTTGTAGCTCGTCCGCATTTCGCCGATACCAAAACTTGGGACTCCACCATCGAGGTCATCGACCAAAAGAAGGGTAACGTACTGGCGCTCACGACCTCGTGCGTGGCGCTGTCTGCGGGCATTACCGCGCTGCCGGGTGATACGGGAACGCCGGTTGCCGAGCAGCTCGCGCAGCTTTCAGGCAACCTTGGTATCGTGCTTGCCGTGCTCTACCTCGAGAAATACCTGCTAACCATTTTGTGGTCGGTTGGCTTGGGCATCTTAATCCCGTTTGCGTTGGTGCTCTTTGCGGTGTCGCTCGGCATTCACGGGCGCTGGAGCACGAGCACTGTCCTGCGCCGTGTGGCGACACGCGTACTGGTGGTTGCCGTGATCGGCATGGCGCTCGTGCCCGCGAGCGTATGGGTGTCGCAAAAGGTCGATGAAACGTATCGCGTAAGTATTGAGCAAGCTGAGCAAAAGGCTGCGGACGCTGCGGACGCGGCCGACACCACGGACAAGTCAGCCGAGACCAGCTCAAAATCGAACAAGAAAAAATCCGAGACCACGGCGTCCAAAAACGTGCTCGAGCAGTTGACTGATGGGGCATCGAGCCTTGTTACGTCGGTGACCAGCGGCGCCAAGCAGATGACCGATGAGATCGTGCGGCAGGTGACCGACCTCATCGAAGGCGTCATCGTGATGATCGTGACTTCGTGCGTTATCCCGCTGCTGGTGCTCGTGGCGTTTTTGTGGCTGGGACACGTACTGCTGGGGATCGATATTTCCGGCCC
>DBEWTR010000088.1:0-2367 GCA_048205775.1 Collinsella sp.
GGGCGTCCCGTCTACACGGGCGACTTGGTGCCCGCCGGCGCCCTGATCGTCAAGCTCAAGCGCAGCCCGTATGCCCGCGCCAAGATCCGCTCCATCGATACGTCGCGTGCCCTGAAGGTGCCCGGCGTGGTGGGCGTCTACACCTACGAGGACGTGCCCAAGCGCCGCTTTACCATCGCCGGCCAGAGCTATCCGCAGCCTTCGCCCTACGACCGTCTGATTCTTGAGAACCTGGTGCGCTACCAAAACGAGGAGGTGGCGATCGTCGCCGCCGAGACTGAGGAGGCCGCCGACAAGGCGCTCAAGCTCATCAAGGTCGACTACGAGGTGCTTGAGCCCCTGCTCGACTTTACCAAGGCACTCGATAACGACATCGTGGTTCACCCCGAGGGCGACGTGACCTTTATGTTTCCGCAGGGCGGCGACGTCCCGCGCAACTTGGTATGCAGCGGCACGAGCGACTTTGGCGACTTGGACGAGGCCTTTGCCCAGAGCGACATCGTCTTCACCCGCACCTACACCAGCCAGGCCACGCAGACCGCGCCCATGGAAACCTTCCGCGCCTTCGCGACGACCGACGCGTTCGGGCGTATCTCGGTGACCACCTCTACGCAGGTGCCCTTCCACGTGCGCCGCATGGTCGCGCAGTCGCTCGACATTCCGCAGTCGCAGGTGCAGGTCATTAAGCCGCGCATCGGCGGCGGCTTTGGCTCCAAGCAGACGGGTTGCTGCGAGATCTTCGTTGCGTTTGTGACGCAGCAGACCGGCCGTCCGAGTTACTGCTGCTATACCCGTGAGGAGACCATCACCGCGGGCAACTCGCGCCACCAGATGCAGATGACCGTCAAGCTGGGCGCCATGAACGACGGCACCATCACGGCCATCGATCTGCATACGCTGTCCAACGCCGGGGCCTATGGCGAGCATGCCACCACGACGATCGGCCTCTCGGGCCACAAGAGCCTGCCCATCTACAACCACGTGAAGGCGAGCCGCTTTAGCTGGGACGCCGTCTACACCAATACCAACCGTGGCGGCGCGTATCGCGGCTACGGTGCCACCCAGGGCCAGTTTGCCGTGGAGAGTGCCGTCAACGAGCTCGCCGACATGCTGCACATGGATCCCGCCGACCTGCGCCTTAAGAATATGGTGCACGAGGGCGAGATCATGCCGCAGTACTACAACGAGAAGCTCAACGCCTGCGCGCTCGACCGCTGCCTGCTGCGCGCGATGGACATGATCGGTTGGCGCGACAAGCCGCTAGCCGTCGACCTGGGCGACCGCGTGCGTGCTCTGGGCTGCGCGCTCACCATGCAGGGCTCGGGCATTTCCAACGTGGATATCGCCGGCATCGACATGCGCCTGGAAGAGGACGGCTTTATTACCATCGGCACCGGCGCCACCGATAACGGCATGGGCGTCGACACGATCCTGGCGCAGATTGCCGCCGAGGAGCTGGGCGTTGAAAGCTCGCTCATTGTGGTGCGCGGCGTGGACACCGACGTTTCGCCGTTCGACGCCGGCTCGTACGCGAGCTCGGGCACGTACGTGACGGGTCTGGCAGCCAAGAACGCCGCGACCGAGCTGCGCGAGAAGATCTGCGCCAAGGCCGCCCTGATGTGGGACGTGGACGCCGCCGATGTGGTCTTTGATGGTCAGTATGTGCGCCTGTCCGACGAGCGTGCCGCGCGTGAGCAGAACCGCTACCTCACGCTGCGCGACTTTGCCAACCTGTGCGTCAAGAACATCGCGGGCGGCGACGCGCTGACCTCGCATGCCTCTGCCTGCCTGCCCGTTTCGCCTCCGCCGTTTATGGCCGGCATTGCCGAGGTCGAGGTTGACAAGGCCACCGGCAAGGTGACCGTGGTGGATTACGCCGCTGCCGTTGACTGCGGCACCGTGATCAACGAGGCGCTCGCGCGCGTCCAGGCCGAGGGCGGCATTGCCCAGGGTATCGGTCACGCGCTCTACGAGATTGTCGAGCACGACGACCGCGGCCGCCTGCGCACCGGCAACTTTATGAGCTACAAGCTGCCCACGCGACTGGATATCGGTAGCATCCGCGTGGCCTTTGAGCCGAGCTACGAGCCGACGGGCCCGTTTGGCGCCAAGTCGATCGGCGAGGTCGTCATCAACACGCCGCTCGCTGCCGTTGCCTCGGCCGTGGCGCACGCCACCGGCCACCAGGTTCGCTCGCTGCCGATCACGCCCGAGAAGGCCCTGCTGGGGGAGTAGGCGAGGAGGCGCTGTACTCGCTCATTGCCTAGCCCGGGGAAACTGCAGCCCACTTTTCAACTGAATTGTGGGCTGCAGTTTCCGTTTGAGGGCCTTGGCGGAAAGTGCATCCCGGAATAGGGGCTCAAAACG
>DBEWTR010000091.1:0-6555 GCA_048205775.1 Collinsella sp.
GCAAAAGTTATCCATCGAGGTGAGAGGCACACCATGATTGCAATTTTAAAGCAGAGCGCCCGCGACGAGGCCGTCGGCCATATCGTCAGCTGGATTGAGAAAAAGGGCCTGAAGACCGATGTCTCGCGCGGCGAGAATGAGACGATTATCGGCCTGGTGGGCGATACGACCAAGATCGACCCGTTCCTGCTCGAGTCCATGGATGTCGTCGAGCGCGTGCAGCGCGTCTCCGAGCCGTTCAAGCGCGCCAACCGTAAGTTCCACCCCGAGGACTCCGTCATCGACTGCGGCCACGGCGTCAAGATCGGCGGCGATCAGTTCCAGGTCATCGCCGGCCCGTGCTCCGTCGAGGGCGAGAACCTCGTCCGCATCGCCCGCCGCGTGAAGGCCGCCGGTGCCACGATGCTGCGCGGCGGTGCCTACAAGCCCCGCACCTCCCCCTACGCCTACCAGGGCATGGGCCCCGCCGGCCTCGACCTGCTGTGCGAGGCGTCTGCCGAGCTCGACATGCCGATCGTCACCGAGATCATGGACCCACGCGACGTGCAGGTCTTCCTTGACAAGAAGATCGACGTCATGCAGATCGGCGCCCGCAACGCCCAGAACTTCCCCCTGCTCAAGGAGGTCGGCAAGACCAAGACTCCGGTCCTGCTCAAGCGCGGTATGTCCGGCACGATCGATGAGCTGCTCATGGCCGCCGAGTACATCATGAGCGAGGGCAACGACAACGTCATCCTGTGCGAGCGCGGCATCCGCACCTTCGAGACCCGTACCCGCAATACCTTCGACCTCAACGCCGTGCCGGTGCTGCACCACCTGTCGCACCTGCCCGTCGTCGCCGACCCCAGCCACGCCACCGGCTACACCCGCTACGTTGAGCCCATGGCGCTCGCCGCGACCGCCTGCGGCGCCAACGGTCTGGAGATCGAGGTCCACGACGAACCGAGCCGCGCCTGGTCCGACGGCGCCCAGGCCCTCACCCCCGATCAGTTCGACGACACCATGCGCCGCATCCGAGCCATCCGCGAGGTTGTCTGCCAAGAGACCATGGAGTAGCCCATGGGTACGGTGAGAAACGCACGCGTTAACCAGGGCGGCCCCAAATGCGCGGGCATCGTGGGCCTGGGCCTCATCGGCGGCAGCTTTGCCCGCGGCTATGCGCAGGCGGGCGTCCGCGTGCTGGCCTGGGACCCCGATGACGATGTCATGACGGCCGCTAGCATGGGCACTGTCGCCGGAGAGCTCAACGACAAGACACTCGGCGAGTGCGACATCATCGTCATGGCTTGCTACCCCGAGGCATGCATCGAGTGGCTCGAGACGCACGCCAAGGCGCTCGCCGATGCCACCGACACCGACGCCATCATGGGTCCCGTGGTGATCGACACGGTGGGCGTCAAGGGCATCGTGTGCGAGCGCGCCTTTGAGCTTGCCCGCGAGCACGGCTTTTACTTTGTGGGCGCGCACCCCATGGCGGGCACGCAGTACTCGGGCTATGCGCACTCCCGCGCCGACCTGTTCCAGGGCGCGCCGCTCGTGCTCGTGCCGCCCGCGGTGGACGACGCACTTAAGCTGGAGCTTTTGGGCCAGGTGCGCGAGATGGTGCGCCCCTTGGGCTTTGGCAAGTTCAGCGTGACCAGCGCCGCCGAGCACGACCGCGTCATCGCCTTCACGAGCCAGCTTGCGCACGTGGTATCCAACGCCTACGTCAAGAGCCCCACTGCCCAGGTCCACCACGGCTTTTCGGCCGGTAGCTACCGCGATCTCACCCGTGTGGCGCACCTCAATCCTCAGATGTGGTCCGAGCTTATGATCGACGACGCCGATGCGCTCGCCTTCGAGATTGACCATCTGATCGAGTCGCTTGGCGCCTACAGCCGTGCGCTCAAGGACCGCGACCAGCGCTATCTGGAGAATCTCCTTGCCGAGGGCGACCGCATTAAGCGCGCGCTCGACGACGAGGCCTCCCACTAGACCACCTATCACGCCAGGTCGAAAGGACCATAGCTTATGGCGATTACCATCGATATCGACACCGCACGCCCCTACCAGGTGCATGTTGGCACGTTTTTGCTGGAGCAGGCGGGACCGCTTGTGCGCGCCACTGCCGACGGCACCAAGGCCGTCATCGTGACGGACACCAACGTGGGTCCGCTCTACCAGATGCCCGTCAAGCAGAGTCTGGAGGCATCAGGCTACGAGGTGAGCATCTGCACCTTCGAGGCCGGCGAGGCCCGTAAGCGCGCCGAAACCTATGTTGCCATTTTGGAGTGTGTGGCCGAGCACGAGCTTTCGCGCTCCGACGTGATCGTGGCACTCGGCGGCGGCGTCGTGGGCGACGTGGCGGGCTTTGTGGCCGCCACCTACATGCGCGGCTGCAAGTTTGTGCAGATCCCCACGAGTCTGCTCGCCATGGTGGATTCGTCGGTGGGCGGCAAGACCGCCATCGACCTGGCTGCCGGCAAGAACTTGGCCGGCGCCTTTTGGCAGCCGAGCGTGGTTATCGCCGACGTGGGGTGCCTGGCCACCCTCACGCCCGAGCAGTTCGCCGACGGCTGCGGCGAGGTCGTCAAGCACGCCGTGATCGCCGACCCGGAGCTTTTCGCCGAGCTGGAGAAGACTCCGCTCACGCTGGAGCTACTCAACCGCGATGTAGCCCGCGTAGCGCTCATCATCGCCCGCAATATCGACATCAAGCGCGCCGTGGTCGTCGCCGACGAGCGCGAAACCAACCAGCGAAAGCTCCTTAACTTTGGACACAGCGCCGGACACGCCGTCGAGGCCTGCGAGCACTTTGAGCTCGGACACGGCAACTGCGTGTCGATCGGCATGGGCATCATCACGCGTGCCGCAGCCCTGCATGGCGTCTGCGATGCTGCACTGCCCGGTCGTATCGAGGAGCTCTGCGCCCGCCATGGCCTCAAGACCCGCTGCGACCTCGATGCCGATGCCGTCTTTGCCGAGGCGCTCCACGACAAAAAACGCACCGGTGACACTATCGACCTGGTGATTCCGCACGGCATTGGCCGCTGCAGCATCGACCGCACGCCGCTTTCCACTTTCCACGAACTCATTGCCGAGGGCCTCGGCCAGAAGGGAGACGCATCCGCATGCTAGCCCGCATCACCCCGTCCCCGCTTAAGGGCACCGTTCCCGCCATCGCGTCCAAGTCGATGGCGCACCGCCTGATCATCTGCGCTGCGCTTGCCAACGGCGAGACGCACGTCACCTGCAACACCACCTGCGCCGACATCGAGGCCACGGTGCGTTGCCTTACGGCCCTGGGCGCTCGCATCGAGACCGTCGAGGACGGCTTCCAGGTCCACCCCACCATGAAGAGTGTTGAGTTTGGCCTGCTCAAGGCCCTTGCCGGTGGCACGCTTGACTGCGGCGAAAGCGGCTCCACGCTGCGCTTTATGCTGCCCGTCGCCTGCGCGCTGGGCGCAGAAGCAACTTTTGTGGGTCAGGGACGCTTGGGCGCCCGCCCGCTGTCCCCGCTCTCGGACGAGATCATCGCCGCCGGCTGCGACCTACAGGGTCTGGGCGGTTTTCCGCTCAAGACGAGCGGACGCATGCGCCCGGGCACCTTTGTGCTGCCGGGTAACGTAAGCTCGCAGTACATCTCGGGCCTGCTGCTGGCAGCCCCGCTGCTGGCCCAGCCCTCCTGCGTGCAGGTGACCGGCCTCATTGAGAGCCGCCCCTACATCAACCTGACGATCCAGGCCATGAAGGCCTTCGGCGTCGAGGTCAACGTCGAGCGTATTCCCGCCCGGGACGGCCAGCCCGAGGTCACGAACTTCCGCGTGAGCAGTGGCTCGTATCGCACGCCCGGCAGCGTGGCCGTCGAGGGTGACTGGTCCAACGCTGCCTTTTGGCTGTGCGCCGGCGCCATCGGCTCCGACCCCATCACCGTCGAGGGTGTGTCGCTTAGCTCGGCCCAGGGCGACCGCAACGTACTTGCCGCGCTTTCGCGCTTTGGCGCCCGCATCGTGCGCTCCACCAACGCCGCCACCGTGCAGTCTGACAAACTCGCCGGCTTTGAGATGAGCGCCCACGACATTCCCGACCTCGTGCCCGTTATCTCGGCCGTGGCCTCACTGGCACAGGGCCGCACCTTTATCCGCGATTGCGCCCGTCTGCGCATCAAGGAATCCGACCGTCTGGCCACCACCACCCGCGAGCTCACCGCGTTGGGCGCGCAGGTGCGCATTGCCGGTGACGACCTCATCATCAAGGGTGTCGATGCCTTTACCGGCGGCGAGGTCGATTCGCACAACGACCACCGCATCGCCATGATGGCCGCCATCGCCGCGAGCCGTGCCACCGGCGAGGTCGTGATCCACGGCGCCGAGGCCGTCAACAAGTCCTATCCCGATTTCTTCGACCACTACCGTCTGCTGGGCGGCAAGGTCACACTCGAGGAGGAATAGCATGTCCTCGACCTTTGGCAACGTCTTGCATCTGAGCATTTTCGGCCAGTCGCACTCCCCCGCCATCGGCTGCTCACTCGATGGCATCCCGGCGGGCATCGCTGTTGACCAGGAGCAGCTGCAGGCCTTCCTCGACCGTCGCGCCCCCGGTCGCGACGAGACCGCGACCAAACGCCGCGAGGCCGACGCCGCCCACATCATCGCCGGTGTTGTCGATGGACATACCACCGGCGCGCCCATCGCCGCGATTATCGAGAACACCAACACGCGCTCCAAGGATTACTCCGAGCTGCGCCGCAAGCCCCGTCCCGGACATGCGGACTTCCCTGCGCGCGTAAAGTATCACAACATGCACGATGTCGCTGGTGGCGGGCATTTTTCCGGCCGCCTAACGGCACCCTTATGCATCGCCGGCGGCATTGCGCTGCAGGCACTCGAGGCCCGCGGTATTCGGGTGATGGCTCACGTGGCGCAGATCGGCGGCATCTCCGACCTGCCGATGGACGATATGGTCTATCGCGAGGCCGACCGCAAGGCGATCCTTACGAACGATCTGCCGTGCATTGACGCCGCCGCAGCCGGCCGCATGCGCGAGGAGATCCTAGCCGCGCGCGACGAACTCGACAGCATCGGCGGCATCGTGGAGTGCGGCATTTACGGGCTTCCCGCGGGCATCGGCGACCCCATGTTTGACGGCATCGAGAACCGCATCGCTCAAATCGCGTTCGGGATTCCCGCCGTAAAGGGCGTGGAGTTTGGCATGGGCTTTGCCGTGGCCGCCATGCGCGGCAGCGAGAACAACGATCCGTATCGCATCGATGCCGAGACCGGAAAGATCGAGGTCGAATCCAACAACGCCGGCGGCGCCCTGGGCGGTATTTCGACCGGCGCGCCCGTCATGTGGCGTATGGCCGTAAAGCCGACGCCCTCCATTGGCCGCGAGCAGCAGACCGTAGACATGGACGCTATGGAAAATGCCGAGCTCTCGGTCCACGGCCGCCACGATCCCTGCATCGTCCCCCGAGCCGTCCCCGTAGCCGAAGCAGCCGCCGCCCTCGCCATCTGGGACGCTCTCCTCGAGGACGCCGCCCAGCTCTAACCCGACTCACCTGGGTTGCCCGTCAACTCTGCCATTACGTGAAAGGGGCCTCCATGGACCTTGCTGACATCCGCCAGGCCATCGATGGCATCGACACCACGCTCCTCAACAGCTTTGTCGAGCGTATGGACATTGCCACCGAGGTCGCCAAGTCAAAAATCGAGATGGGCAAGGCCGTCTTCGACCCCGCCCGTGAGCGCTCCAAGCTCAACAATCTCGCCAGCCGCGCGCCCGAGCGCTACGAGGCGCAGACCATCACCCTGTTCCGCCTCCTCATGAGCATGAGCAAGGCCGAGCAGCAGCGCTACATCAACGAGCTCAAGGGCATCACCGTCTCGCAAAAGGCACACGCCACGGCTGCAGCCTCCGACACGCCCTTCCCTCAAACGGCCACCGTTGCCTGCCAGGGCGTGGAAGGTGCCTATAGTCAGATAGCCGCGTGCAAGCTCTTCGACGTGCCGGATATTGCGTTCTTCGAGACCTTCGAGGGCGTCATGCGCGCCGTACGCGACGGGTTCTGCGAGTTTGGCGTGCTGCCCATCGAGAACTCCACCGCCGGCTCGGTCAACGCCGTCTACGACCTGCTCGCCCAGTTCGACTTCCACATCGTGCGCTCGCTTCGCCTCAAGATCGACCACAACTTGCTCGTCAAGCCCGGCACCAAGCTCGCGGACATACGCGAGGTCTACAGCCACGGTCAGGCCATCGCGCAGTGCGCTAGCTTTATCGAGTCCCACGACCTGCACGCCACCAAGTACCCTAACACGGCCATGTCGGCCGAGATGGTCGCCAGCTCCGAGCGTACCGATGTCGCCGCTATCGCCTCGCGCAGCTGTGCCGCGCTGTATGGTATGGAGGTGTTGGAATCCAACATCCAGGACTCGGACAACAACTACACGCGCTTTGTCGTCATCAGCCGCGAGCCGCGCGTCTACCCCGGCGCCAACCGCACCTCGCTCATGATCACCACGGCCAACGAGCCGGGCGCCCTCTACCGCGTGCTCGAGCGCTTCTACGCGCTCAACA
>DBEWTR010000102.1:0-2655 GCA_048205775.1 Collinsella sp.
CGAATGGACCCTATTTCCAAATGGATTGTTTTGGCTAGACCCGCCGCTTTGGGGTACCATAGCTCCACTATCAACTGCCGCTCAGCACGGCAGCCTTGATGAGCCCTTGCCCTTCTCCTGGGAATTATGATCGGGCATCAATCTGCTGAGTGGCCCGAATCCCAGGAGGGGACTCTATATGCAAAAGGAATACCTGTCCGCCGCGGCGGAGGTGCTCAGCGACCAGGGTGTCGATGAGAACCTCGGCCTGAGCAACGACGAGGCGTCGTCGCGCCTCGCCAAGACAGGCCCTAACAAGCTTGAGGAAGCCGAGAAGACGCCGCTGTGGAAGCGCTTCTTTGAGCAGATGGCCGACCCTATGGTCATCATGCTGATCGTTGCCGCCGTTATCAGCGCACTTACGGGCATGGTCAAGGGCGAGCCCGATTTTGCCGACGTCGCCATTATCATGTTCGTCGTTATCGTCAACTCGGTGCTGGGCGTGGTCCAGGAAGCCAAGAGCGAGGAGGCCCTCGAGGCCCTGCAGGAAATGAGCGCGGCGCAGTCCAAGGTGCTGCGCGACGGCAAGCTCGTACACCTGCCGAGCGCCGAGCTCGTCCCCGGCGACGTGATCATGCTCGAGGCGGGCGACTCCGTCCCGGCCGACTGCCGCGTGCTCGAGAGTGCCACAATGAAGATCGAAGAGGCCGCGCTGACCGGCGAGTCCGTGCCGGTCGAGAAGCACGCCAACGTGATCGAGCTTGCTGCGGGCACCGATGACGTGCCGCTCGGCGACCGCAAGAACATGTGCTACATGGGCTCCACCGTGGTATACGGCCGTGGCCGCGCCGTCGTAGTCGGTACCGGCATGAACACCGAGATGGGTAAGATCGCCGGCGCCCTGGCCGAGGCCAAGGAAGAGCTCACGCCGCTGCAGGTGAAGCTTGCCGAGCTCAGCCGCATCCTCACTATCATGGTTATCGTCATCTGCGTCGTCATCTTTGGCGTCGACATCATCCGCCACGGCGTGGGCAACGTTCTCACCGACCCGACCGCGCTGCTCGATACCTTTATGGTCGCTGTCTCGCTTGCCGTCGCCGCCATCCCTGAGGGCCTGGTTGCCGTCGTGACTATCGTGCTTTCGCTCGGCGTGACCAAAATGGCCAAGCGCCAGGCGATTATCCGCAAGCTCTCTGCCGTCGAGACCCTTGGCTGCACGCAGACCATCTGCTCGGACAAGACCGGTACCCTTACCCAAAACAAGATGACTGTCGTCAAGCACGAGCTCGCTGCGCCTAAGGAGAAGTTCCTGGCCGGCATGGCGCTGTGCTCCGACGCCCAGTGGGACGAGGAGCTGGGCGAGGCCGTGGGTGAGCCGACTGAGTGCGCGCTCGTCAACGACGCCGGCAAGGCGGGGCTCACCGGCCTGACCGCCGAGCACCCGCGTGTGGGTGAGGCCCCGTTTGACTCGGGCCGCAAGATGATGTCCGTGGTCGTCGAGACCCTGGACGGCGAGTATGAGCAGTACACCAAGGGCGCGCCCGACGTGGTGATCGGCCTGTGCACCCATATCTACGACGGCGATAAGGTCGTCCCCCTGACCGAGGAGCGTCGCGCCGAGCTCGTGGCCGCCAACAAGGCCATGGCCGACGAGGCCCTGCGCGTACTGGCGCTGGCAAGCTGCACCTACACCGAGGTCCCGGCCGACTGCAGCCCCGCCGCGCTCGAGCACGACCTGGTATTCTGCGGCCTGTCCGGCATGATCGACCCGGTCCGTCCCGAGGTGGCCGACGCTATCCGCGAGGCGCACGACGCTGGCATCCGCACCGTCATGATCACGGGCGATCACATCGACACCGCCGTGGCCATCGCCAAGCAGCTTGGCATCGTCGCCGATCGCAGCCAGGCCATTACCGGTGCCGACCTCGACCGCATGAGCGACGAGGAGCTCGACGCGCACATCGAGGACTACGGCGTGTACGCCCGCGTCCAGCCCGAGCACAAGACGCGCATCGTCGAGGCCTGGAAGTCGCGCGACCAGATCGTCGCCATGACCGGCGACGGCGTCAACGACGCCCCGTCCATCAAGCGCGCCGACATCGGCGTCGGTATGGGCATCACCGGCACCGACGTCACCAAGAACGTTGCCGACATGGTGCTTGCCGACGACAACTTCGCCACCATCATCGGTGCCTGCGAAGAGGGCCGTCGCATCTACGACAACATCCGCAAGGTCATCCAGTTCCTGCTTTCGGCCAACCTTGCTGAGGTGTTCTCGGTGTTTATCGCCACGCTCATCGGCTTTACCATCTTCCAGCCGGTGCAGCTGCTGTGGGTGAACCTGGTCACCGACTGCTTCCCCGCGCTCGCGCTGGGCATGGAGGATGCCGAGGGTGACATCATGAAGCGCAAGCCGCGCAACGCCAAGGACGGTGTCTTTGCCGGTCATATGGGCCTGGACTGCGTGGTCCAGGGTCTGATCATCACCGTGCTGGTGCTGGCGAGCTTCTTTGTGGGCGTGTACTTTGACATGGGCTACATCCACATCGCCGATATGATCGCCGGCAATGCCGACGAGGAAGGCGTGATGATGGCGTTCATCACGCTCAACATGGTCGAGATTTTCCACTGCTTCAATATGCGCAGCCGTCGTGCGTCGCTGTTCACCATGAAGAA
>DBEWTR010000103.1:0-1733 GCA_048205775.1 Collinsella sp.
GTTTAGCTCAATCTTTGCCGTATCGGTAACAGTGCCGAGCACAACAGCGTCGAATGTATTCTTGACGCTCTCAAGCGCATCTGCCGGAACTTCCACAACGAGTGCGCCAGCCTTCGGGGCAAAAAGCAGCTCTGCGTTTTCGGCAGTCTTCTCGAACTTGAAGCCGAGCTTGTTGCCGAACGCCATCTTCGCAACGGCAGCAGCCGCGCCGCCTTCCTTGACGACGTGTGCGGAAAGAACAGAGCCGTCCGCGATTTTTGCAAGCACGTTCTTGTAGTACGCCTTCAAAGCTTCCCAGTTCGGGAGTTCGGTTTCCTTGTCCTCCGGAATCGGCAGCAGCACGGCGTAGCTGCCGGCGTTCTTGAACGCGCCGGAGATCGTCTTGCTGGCCTTCGTCATCGTCACCGCAAAGCTGACAAGCGTCGGCGGGACATCGAGGTCTTCAAAGGAGCCGGACATACTGTCCTTGCCGCCGATGGACGGCAGACCGAGGTTCAGCTGCGCGGTGAGTGCGCCGAGCAGGGCTGCGGCAGGCTTGCCCCAGCGCTCCGGCTTATCGTGCAGGCGCTCGAAGTACTCCTGGAAGGAGAGGTAGGCGCGCTTGTGCTCAAAGCCGGCGGCAACGAGCTTGGCGATGGACTCGACCACGGACAGGTAGGCGCCCGCAAACTGGTCGGCCTCCATCAGATAGGGGTTGAAGCCCCATGCCATGGCACTCGCCGTGGTGGTCTCGCCGTCCACGGGGAACTTGGCGACCATGGCCGAGCTCGGGGTGAGCTGCGTCTTGCCGCCAAAGGGCATGAGCACGGTCGCGGCGCCGATGGTGGAGTCGAAGCGCTCGGAAAGGCCCTTGTTGGAAGCGACGTTGAGGTCGGTGACAAGCGAGGTCATGCGCTCGGTGAGCGTGGTGCCGGCCCAGCTGGGCTGCCACACGCTGCGGGCGCACACGTGGGCGACCTGGTGCTTGGGTGCGCCGTTGGAGTTGAGGAACTCGCGGGACAGGTCGACGATGGCGACGCCGTTCCAGGCCATGCGCATGCGCGGCTCGGCGGTAACCTCGGCGATAACGGTCGCCTCCAGGTTTTCCTCGGCGGCGTAGCCCATGAACTCCTCGACGTCACCGTCGGCGACGGCGCAAGCCATGCGCTCCTGGGACTCGGAGATAGCGAGCTCGGTGCCGTCCAGGCCGTCGTACTTCTTGGTCACGGTATCAAGGTCGACATACAGGCCGTCGGCAAGCTCGCCCACTGCGACCGAGACACCGCCGGCGCCAAAGTCGTTGCAGCGCTTGATCAGACGGCAGGCATCGCCGCGGCGGAACAGGCGCTGCAGCTTGCGCTCGACCGGGGCGTTGCCCTTCTGGACCTCGGCACCCGAGGTCTCGATGGACTCGGTGTTCTGGGTCTTGGAGGAGCCGGTGGCGCCACCGATGCCATCACGGCCGGTGCGGCCGCCCAGCAGGATGATCTTGTCGGTGGGGGCGGGGCACTCGCGACGAACGTGGTTTGCCGGGGTAGCGCCCACGACGGCGCCAACCTCCATGCGCTTGGCCACGTAACCGGGGTGATAGAGTTCGTTGACCTGACCGGTGGCAAGGCCGATCGGGGTGCCGTAGCTGGAGGAGCCGGCGGCGGCAGTGGTCACGAGCTTGCGCTGCGGCAGCTTGCCCTCGAGCGTCTCGGAAACCGGGACGGTGGGGTCGCCGGCGCCGGTGACGCGCATGGCCTGACACA
>DBEWTR010000108.1:0-3359 GCA_048205775.1 Collinsella sp.
CGGCGGTCTTACCGGTACCGACATCGCCCAGCAGCAGACGGTTCATCACGCGCCCGCCATCGCACATATCGCGCAGGATATCTTGGAACGCGGCCTCCTGCTCGTCGCTCAGCGAAAACGGCAGGGCTTGCTTGAGCACGGCCAGGTGCTCGCCCGCGGTGTGGGCATAGGGCACCACATCGACCAGGCCGCCGTCGTTGCGCAGGCGCAGCGCCAGCTGCAGGTAGAGGCACTCCTCGTAGGCAAGCCGTGCGCGCGCGATATCGCGCTCGGCCATACTCGATGGAAAATGGATTGAGCGCAGCGCGCGGGCATTGCTCATCAGGCGACGCTTAACGCGCAGCGGTGCCGGAATGGGATCAAAGGGATTGCCGACGACCTCGAGCGCGCCGCTTACGATGCGGCGCATCCACGCCTGGCTCACGCCATCACTCACGTAATGGACCGGCAGGATAGTGCCCGCGGCACGCCCTTCCTCGAGCTTTTCAAAGTGCGGCGAGGCCATCTGCTTAAAACCGTAGGCAAACTCAACCTTGCCCATCACGGCCAGGCGGTCGCCCTGCTTAAGCTGCTGGGCAATCCAGGGCTGGCGGAAAAAGGCGACCTGCAGCACGCCTGTCTCGTCAACGAGTGAGACCTCGGTCACCTGCATGCGCGGACGCGGCTGCTTTTGGACGATACGATCGACCGTGGCGATGATGGTGCACACGGTACCGATGGGCGCCATCTCGATGGACCAGGAGCGCGTAAAGTCGAGGTATCGATGAGGGATATGGAGAAGGAGGTCCCCCACCGTCCGAATTCCCAGACGGCGAAGGGCCTCCTCACGTTTACCCGAAACATATTTGAGTCGCGCAATATCCTCGTCGAGCGCATTGCTCTGGGCAAAGCGATCCGAGACGCGCGGCACGGAGCAGAGCTCGGACATGGGCAGATGCCTACTCGATCGAGAAGATCACGGGATAGAGCGGCTGCTCGCCACGATGGGCGTCGATCTCCAGGTCGGGCTGAGCCTCCTCGATAGCGTCGACGATCTCCTGGAAGGCTTCATCGGACAGCTCCTCGCCGGCCAGAATCGTCAGCGCGTCGCCCTCCTCTTCCTCCTGCATGCGGTTGATGCAATCGAGCGTAACCTGCTTCACGTCGGAGCCGACGACATCGATGGAGCCGGCAATGATGCCCATGACGTCACCGGAGTGAATTGGCGAACCGTCGGAGGCGCTGGAGTCGCGCACGGCGCGGGTGACCTCGCCATCGCGGACCTCGCTGATGGCGTCGACCATAGCGGCGACGGCATCCTCGAGCTCGGAATCGGGCAGGACCGCGAACAGCGCGGAGAAGGCCTGCGGAACGGTCTTGGTGGGAACGACGGCGACCTTCTTGTCGGTGCAGGCTGAGGCAGCGGCCTCAGCGGCCATGCGAATGTTGCCGTTGTTGGGCAGAATGATGACCGAGGTCGCGTTGACCTGGTCAACAGCGCCCAGCAGGTCTGCAGTCGAGGGGTTCATGGTCTGACCACCCAACACGATCACGTCGACGCCGAGGGACTTAAGGATGTCTGCCTCGCCGGACCCAGCGGCAACGGCGACAAAGCCCAGCGCCTTGGCGGGCTCGGCGGCCTTTTCCTGGTCCTCATGAATCTTGGCGGTACGGTCGTGGGCCTCCATCTCCATGTTGTGGATAAAGACCTCGTAGATCTGACCAAGCTGAAGCATGTGCTCGAGCACCAGGTTGGGGGTGTTGGAGTGCACGTGGATCTTGTAATCGGGGTAGGCGCCCACGAGTAGCTCACAGTCGCCCATGGAACCCAGGAACTTAAGGCACTCGTCCTCGTCAAACGGGGCGTCGGCCTTAAAGAGGAACTCGTTGCAGTAGCGGAACTCCGAGCCCTCCCAGTCGTCGTTAGCCTCGATCTCAACACGGCCAAGAGCGGCATCGCGGGCAGAGCCGGCGGAGTCAAACGTGGCGGAAAAATCCTCGACAACGGTGCTGCGGCCGAGCGCAGCGGCAACAAAGTTCTCCAGGAAGATGGCAAAGCCAAAGGCGCCGGAGTCGACCACGCCGTTCTCCTTCAGAACGGGCAACAGGTCGGGTGTGCGGGCGACGGACTGGTACGCCCCAACGACGATGGCATCGAGCGCATCCTCAGCCGAGAACTTCTTCTTCTCGCACTCATCGGCCTTGGTCGAGACATCGCGCAGGACCGTGAGGATCGTGCCCTCGATGGGCTTGCGGACAGCCTGGAAGGCAACCTTGACGGCACGACGGAAGGCGAAGGCAATGTTGGCGGACGTAATAGGCTCGTCGGCAGGGACAAGGCCCTCGGCCACGCCGCGCAGGATCTGCGAGGTGATGACGCCGGAGTTGCCGCGGGCGCCCATCAGGGAGCCGTGGGTGATGGCGCCGGCGATGGCCTCCATGTCGGCGTCGGCGGGAAGGGCAGAAAGCTCCTTGGTCACCGAGGCGAGCGTGAGCGACATGTTGGTGCCGGTGTCGCCGTCGGGCACGGGAAAGACGTTGAGCTTGTTGATCTCCTCGGCCTTGTCGGAAACGGCAGCCGCAGCGATCGGAAAACAGGTGCGAATGGTCTTTGCAATCATGGGTATTTAAATCTCCGTTTTCGGATGCTAGTTCAGACGGCTCTTGAGCGCGTCGATATGGATGCCGATCTTAAGGCTGGCGGGATCGATCTGGGCGATCTCCTGCAGGGTGAAGGCAACGGAGCTCGAAAGATTGTGGCAGACGGATTTCATGTTGACGCCGTTCTCGAGCACGACGTGAAGATCGACCGTAAGGCCGTTCTCGTCGGCGGAGACAAGCACGCCCTTGCGGAGGCGCTGACCGGCAAGCAGGCGCACGCTCTCGGCGCCTTGGAGCTGCTCAGCCATACCGACGACGCCATAGCACGTCATCGCGGCATAACCGGCAATATCGGCAATAACGTCGTTCGAGACGCTCAGGCTGCCGTTAATGGTCTCAGACACAAGAATCTCCTTATCTGGTGCTCGCGGCACCATGTCGTGGGAGCAATCATTGCAATATTCTACCACGACCGCGCCATGTTGAGGTGGTGGGTCGCGGGATTACATCCTCGACACGAAATGTTGATATGGCAACGTTCGAGTCAAGTGGTCGCGGCATGAAAAAACCCGCCGCATAAGCGACGGGTTTTACAACCTGGCTCCCCGGGTAGGACTCGAACCTACAACAGCGCGGTTAACAGCCGCGTGCTCTACCATTGAGCTACCGAGGAATTTAAAAGCCCAGCGGAATGGGCTGAGAAATTCTGGCTCCCCGGGTAGGACTCGAACCTACAACAGCGCGGTTAACAGCCGCGTGCTCTACCATTGAGCTACCGA
>DBEWTR010000219.1:0-4994 GCA_048205775.1 Collinsella sp.
CAAATGCAACGATCGCGTCTCTGTAATGGCATCAAAACGTCTTATGATTTCGTAAAGGAATGGAGAGGAACATGGACTACAAAGTAGTGTCTCAGCAAGTCGTCGATAACGTCGGCGGTCTGGAGAACATCGAGGGCGCCACGCATTGCGTTACGCGTCTGCGTCTGGTGCTCAAGGATACGAGCAAGTACAACAAGGCCGAGCTCGAGAACATCGATGGCGTCAAGGGCGTGCTGTACAACAGCGGCCAGCTCATGATCATCTTCGGTACCGGTACCGTCAACAAGGTTTACGATGAGTTTATGGCTCTGACGGGCGTTAAGGAGATCAGCGCTTCCGAGGTCAAGGGCGCCGAGGCGGACAAGAAGGGCAAGTTCTTCTCGGTCCTCAAGGTATTCTCGGACATCTTTATCCCCATCATTCCCGCTTTCGTCGGCGCTGCTATCATCATCGGCCTTAAGTCGCTGATCGTTGCCAACGGCCTCTTTGGCATGGAGGGCAGCCTCGCCGATCACAGCGAGTTCCTCAAGAACCTCGCAAGCTTCTTTGCCATTATCGCCACCACCTTCGACTACCTACCTGTCCTGGTTATGTACAGCGCGGTCAAGCGTTTTGGCGGTAACCCGATCCTGGGCATCCTCGTCGGTATCGTCATGGTTCACCCGAGCCTTATGAACCGTAACACGTTCGTTATGGACCCGACGGGTGCTGAGTACTGGAACTTCGGTCCGCTCTCCATTCCCATGGTTGCTTTCCAGGGCGGCGTGTTCCCTGCAATCCTGACTGCCTGGTTTATGGCCAAGGTCGAGAAGATTGCCCAGAAGTACATCCCCGAGGTCGTTTCGTTCGTCTTTGTCCCGACCGTTACCCTGATTCTTGCTAACGTCGCTCTGTTCACCGTGTTCGGCCCGCTCGGCAACCTGATCGGCGACGTCCTCGCTGGCGTAATCGATGTCCTGTACAACAGGATGGGCGTCTTTGGCGCCTTTGTCTTCGCCGCGTTCCTGCAGCCGCTCGTCGTTACCGGTACGCATCAGTTCATCCAGGGTATTGAGGCCAACCTCGTTGCCACGACCGGCTTCAACTACATCCAGGCCATCTGGTCGGTTTCCATCATCGCCCAGGGCGGCGGCGCCATCGGCATGTATCTCATCCACAAGAAGCACTCCAAAGAGCGCAACATCTGCATGTCGTCCTTTATCCCGACGCTGGTCGGTATCTCCGAGCCCGCAATCTTTGCTGCAAACATGCGCTACTCGATCATCCCGTTCGTCTGCGCTTGCATCGGTGCAGGCTGCGGCGGTGCCTTCGTGAAGCTCTTTGAGGTGCGCGCTATCGGTCAGGGTCTGACCGGTGTGCTTGGCCTGCTCATCGTTACGCCCGAGACGCTCGTGTGGTATGTGGCCGGCAATCTTATCGCCTTTATCGTGCCGATCGTCTTGATCTTTGCCTACAACAAGGCAAAGGGCGTGCCGACCACCGATGAAGAGGGCGCTGGCGCTGGCTTCGACGTTAGCTTCTAGTTGAGCCGTTCAGCGTAATCTGAGGATAAGTCCATTTGAGGAAGGGCGTTCGACTCGTGTGAGTCGAGCGTCCTTCCCCATAGACGAGAAAGTCAACGGCGATGTTTAATCAAAAAAATAAGGTGACACGCGCGGACTATGAGCAGTGGCGAGCTGGACAGGACGAGACGGCGGCTCGCATCGCGTCCGACCCCGATAGGCTCCTGTTCCATGTGGAGCCTGAGCTTGGCTGGCTCAACGACCCCAACGGTTTGGTTCAGATTGGTGATACGTATCACATCTATCATCAATACGATCCGTTCGATGCTGCGCATGGCGGTCCAGTGCTTTGGAACCATCTGACGACAAAGGATTTTGTGACCTACGAGAATCACGGTCCCGTGCTGTTTCCCGATTCCGATTTGGATTCGAGTGGAGCGTATTCTGGTTCTGCCTTTGTACGTGATGGTAAGATTCACTACTTCTATACCGGCAACGTCAAGCATTTTGACCGCGATGATTACGACTACGTGTTGACGGGCCGTGAGCAAAACCAAATTCATATGGTTGCCGAGAATCCCGACGAATTGGGCGAGAAGCGCATGGCTGTTGGGCCGGTCGATTACCCCGACGATATCGGTACGCACGTGCGCGACCCCAAAATCCTTGAACACGACGGTATCTACTACATGGTTCTCGGCGCTCGTACGAAAGACAATCGTGGCTGCGTGCTTGTCTATGCCTCGCACGATCTAGAGGACTGGAGCTATGCGACGCGCATTGAGCCGGGCGAGAAGTTTGGCTTTATGTGGGAGTGCCCTGATCTATTTGAGCTTGATGGCGAGCTTATTCTCGTTTGCTGTCCGCAGGGTGTGCCCGCCGATGGTTGGTGTTACCGCAATCCGCACCAGTGCGTGTGGTTCTCCATCGAGGCCGATTGGGAGGCGCCGAGCTTTAAGATCACCGGGCAGGGCATGCCCCCGATGGTCGATGCCGGCTTTGATTTCTACGCACCGCAGTCCTTTGAGGATGCTGCGGGTCGGCGTTTGATGATCGGGTGGTCTGGTTGCCCCGATGCGACGGCAGAAAACCCGACGGTGGCACGCGGGTGGCAGTGCGCGTTGACGGTGCCGCGAGAGCTGAGCATACGCGATGGTAAGCTCTGTCAGCAGCCGGCGCACGAGATTGAGAAGGTGCGCGGCGACTGCGTTCGCGCGACAGGCGGTGAAACCGTTGAGGAGCCGGGCCGCCTGTTTGATCTTGTGGTTTCCTGTGAGGGCGCCAAGATGGTCGAGCTCGAAATCCGCAAGGGTGTCTTTGTGCGTTATACGGACGGGATGCTTACCCTCGATATGGGTGACGAAGGCTATGGGCGCGACCAGAGGTCGATTGAGCTCGGCGAGCTTCGCGACCTACGCGTGCTTTCGGACACTACGATGGTCGAGATTTTTGCAAATGGCGGCGAGGCGGCACTTACGAGCCGTACCTATTCGCCGGCGGTTCCGGCGATGGAGCTGCACGCCGAGGGTGCGGTATCGATGAATTTCTACCGCCTCGTGCATTAACCGTGCATGGAGTACGATTGGACTTGCTGGGCGGAATGTGTCGCAGTTACCGCGGCCAGCTACCGTTTATCGCGTATAGCGACCGTTTGCGGAATAAGTAACACTCCTTAATAAACCGTGTAGAATCTCAGGATGCACGGAGTTTTCCAGGGAGACGCTGTCCTTTGTTGTGTGCAAGGGGCGGCGTCTCTTTGGCGCTTGGACGCCGTTGTGCAACAGTGCGGCGGCGCGTGCCATGTATTGAAAAGCCAATGTTGAGATGGGTCGTGATAATAATGGGCAAGTACGTAATCGTGGTTGAGTCTGGGTCGGATGTGACGCCGGAGCTTTGCGAACGCTACGGCATCGTGCGCGTGCCCATGCATGTCATGATTGGTGACGAGACCGTCGAGGACGGCTCGATCGATCCGCTCGAGATTTATTCACGCTGCAACGAGTTTGGCGTAATGCCCAAGACCAGCGGCTGCGCGCCTGCGGATTTTGCTCACGTGTACGACCGTATCCATGCCGAGCAGCCCGATGCGACCATTCTGCATCTTGCGTACTCCGAGGCCACGACCTGCTCGCATCAGTCCTCCAAGATTGCAGCTAAGGGCCGCGACTACGTGTTCTCCATGGACACGCGCTTTGTCTCGGTGGGCCAGTCGCTTGTTGTCGTCGAGACCGCCAAATACATCGAGGCTCACCCCGATGCCACCGTCGACGAGATCTTTGCATTTACGAACTCCGTCATGGACCGTGTGCTGCTGGGCTTTGTTCCTACGGACCTTGCCTTCCTTAAGGCAGGCGGTCGTCTGTCCAACGTGGCATTCCTCGGTGCCCACCTGCTCAAGATTAAGCCCTGCATTGAGGTGACGGGCGGCAAGTTCGTGGCGACCAAGAAGTTCCGCGGTTCTATGCTCAAGTGCGCCCGTGCCTTTATTGACCACATGGTTGCCAAGGGCGAGATCGACTACTCGCATATTGGCCTGGCGTATTCGGTGGGTCTTTCCGAGGAGTTGCGCGACGACATGGAAATCTATGCGCGCGACCTGGGCTTTAAGGACATTACCTGGACTCAGGTTGGTGGCGTCATCTCGAGCCACTGCGGCCCGACCGCCTTCGGTGCGGTGCTCACGCTTAAGGCGTAAAGGCCGCAGGTGAGCGTTCTTCAGCCTGACATCTCGACGTAGACCCCAGCCATGGTGATGGGGGATAGATTAAAACGTGCCATTCTAGCCCGAGACGTTTAAACGCAAGCGCATGGGCTAGAATGGCTCTGGCATTTTAATTGGTTGCATCCAAGGAGAGACAAGGTAGCGGGAATGGCTGAGATGACGCTTGAGGGTGTGGACGCTCGTCCTGAGGATTCCGCATTTGCCCTAGGCCGCGTGCATTCAATCGAGACGATGGGAACGGTCGACGGACCCGGCATTCGCTTTGTGGTGTTTGTCCAGGGCTGTCCCATGCGCTGCGCGTATTGTCACAATCCCGATACCTGGTCGGTTAGCGGCGGCACCATGGTGACCGTCGAACACCTGATGGATGAGTTCCAGAGTAACCACGAGTTCTATCGCAGCGGCGGAATTACGGTTTCGGGCGGCGAGCCGCTCCTACAGCCTGAGTTTTTGGCCGACCTGTTCCGCGCCATGCACAATAACCCCGATGGCCGCGTGCATACCTGCCTTGACAGCTGCGGATATGCGTTTGATCCCAATCACCCCGAGAAGTTCGATGCCGTTCTCAACGAGACCGACATGGTGCTGCTCGATATTAAGCATGCCGACCCGGTCGAGCATAAAAAGCTGACTGGTTGCGATCCCGCACGCATCTTGGCGTTTGGCGATGAGCTTGCACGTCGCAAGATCAAGGTTGTTATCCGTCACGTGGTGGTGCCGGGCATTACCGACACGGTGGAGGAGTGCGAGAAGCTCGGTCGCCTCATCGC
>DBEWTR010000124.1:0-2519 GCA_048205775.1 Collinsella sp.
GGATACTGTTCTGAGCGTTCTTTCATCGGTCTTTTGGGGCCTGCTGATGCTTTCCGTCCTCGTGTTTTTGCACGAGGGTGGCCACTTTTTGGCGGCGCGTGCCTGCTGCGTCCGTGTGACCGAGTTCTTTTTGGGCCTGCCGTGCCGCTTTGACATCCATTACACGTCGCGTCGCATTGGAACCAAGTTTGGCGTGACCCCGCTGCTGCTGGGTGGCTACGCTGCCATCTGCGGTATGGATCCGACCGATGTCTCGTGCGCCGATCGCGTGCTCGCGGCTATCTACCGTCATGGTCGCGTGACCGTGGCCGACCTTGCTGTCGAGCTCGAGCTTTCCGAGGAGGATGTGCTCGAGGCTTGTGCTCTGTTGCTGGGCTGGGGCTCCATCGCACCTTGGTATGAGGAAGGGGAGAAGCCCTCACCGAGCTACTATCCCACTAAGTATCAGACACTGCCTCGAGACGCTGCGGGTTACACCACCTTTGACGGCCGCCGGTTCGATCGAGAGCATGCGACTGCCGAGGGCGATGTGTGGGAGCTGCCGTGCGGCGAGGCTGATTTCTTGGCGCAAGAGCGCTCGCACACTTATCTTGGCCAGGGCTTTCTCAAGCGCGCCTTTATGCTGCTCGCGGGCATTCTCGTCAATATCCTGACGGGTTTTTTGCTCCTTATGAGCATCTATTCCATTACGGGTGTCACCGTGCCGATGGATACCAACGTGATCGGTCAGGTTGACGAGGGGTCTATTGCCGCCAAGGCGGGTATCGAGGGCGGCGACGCGATCCTTTCGGTTGACGGGGTATCGTGCTCTACCTGGATGGACGTTTACGATGCCATCGGCAAGGCTGCCGGTAAGGACGATATCGCCATCGAGTACGAGCGTGACGGCAAGCAGCATTCGACCACGGTTGCGCTCAAAGAGGACGAGCGCCTAGGTGTGTATGCCTCTACGCAGGTGGTCCGTTTAGACCCCATCACGTCGGCTCGCCTGTCGTTCTCCTATGTCGTGCAGACAGCGGAGGGCGTGATGCGCGTGCTCCAGCCGCAGCATACGATGGAGATTCTCGACCAGTCCTCCTCGATCGTGGGCATTAGCGTTATGTCCTCACAGGCTGCTGCTGCCGGCCCTGCCACGTTCCTTTCGTTTGCCGCCCTCATTTCGTTCTCGCTTGGCTTTATGAACCTGCTGCCCATCCCACCACTCGATGGCGGCAAGCTGGTCATCGAGATCATTCAAAAGATTGCGGGCCGCGAGCTTCCGCTCAAGGTCCAGACGATTGTGAGCTATGTGGGCATCGCGCTCTTTGCGCTGCTGTTTGTCTATATGCTTCGTTCCGACATCCTTCGATTTGTTCTGTAGGGGAGTGTTTGGATTGTCTCTATCCCATTCTTTGCCGCGCGAGCTGACGCGTCCCGTGCATGTGGGCGGTGTGCAGATCGGCGGCGGCGCGCCGGTGGTGGTCCAGTCCATGACCTGCACCGATACCGCCGATGTTCAGGCAACGCTTGGGCAGGTTCGCGCGTTGGCGCAGGCGGGCTGCGATATCGTGCGGGTGAGTGTACCCACCGACGCCGCGCTCGAGGGCTTCCGTACCATCTGTGCTGAGTCTCCGGTGCCGATCGTCGCCGACATTCACTTTAACCATAAGCTCGCCATCGGCGCCGTCGAGGCTGGTGCCGCCAAGCTTCGCATCAATCCCGGCAATATCGGCGATTGGGCTAAGGTCGATGCCGTCATCGACGCCGCGGGCGCCGCTGGGTGCGCGATTCGTATCGGCGTCAATGCCGGTTCGCTCGAGCAGGATATCGCCGAGCGCGACGACCTCACGCAGCCCGAGAAGCTCGTGATGTCGAGCGAGCGCTTCGTCAAGCATTTTGAAGACCGCGGCTTTACGGACATTGTGCTATCGGCCAAGGCCCATAGCGTGCAAACGACCCTCGACACCTATCGAGCCCTGTCGCGTGAGATTCCCCACGTTCCGCTTCACCTGGGCGTGACGGAGGCGGGGACTAAGCTCCAGGGCACCATCAAGAGCTCTGTAGGCTTGGGTATCCTGCTGTCCGAGGGTATTGGCGACACCATGCGTGTGTCGCTCACGGCCGATCCGGTCGAGGAGCCGCCGGTCGCCTGGGGCATCCTGCAGTCCCTTGGCTTGCGTCGTCGTGGTCCCGAGATCGTCTCGTGCCCCACGTGTGCGCGCTGTCAGGTTAACCTCATTCCTATCGCCGAGGAGGTCACCGAGCGGCTTAAGAACTACTCTGCGCCGCTTTCGATCGCCGTGATGGGATGTGCCGTTAATGGCCCCGGCGAGGCTTCCGACGCCGACCTGGGCGTGGCCTGTGGACGAGGTCAGGGCCTGCTCTTTTCGCATGGCCAGATCATTGGTAAAGTAGCTGAGGATCAAATTGTCGACGCGCTGATGGCCGAGGTCGACAAACTTATTGAGGAGAAGTAAATGACTCGAGCAATGTATATGTCTAAGCTCTATGCGCCGACGCTTAAAGAGGATCCGGCGGAC
>DBEWTR010000134.1:0-8775 GCA_048205775.1 Collinsella sp.
CCAAAAAGGGACAGGTTTATTTTGGCAGGTTTTATCTGGGGAAACGCAAACAGGGCCGCGACACCTATATGGCGTCGCGGCCCTTTTCCTTGGAGAAGGATCAATTGATTGAACGGGATGACCGTTCTAGTCTTCGAGTCCGCTATTGATGAGCTCCGCAATCTCAACGGGATCGGTGCTCGCGCGCACCTTGTCACGGAAGCCGGCGTCCATCAGCATCACGGCAGCCTTGGAGAGCAGACGCAGGTGCGTGGTTCCAGCCTCGCCGGCGGGCACGTACAGCGCGAGCGCAACATCGACGGGCACCCCATCGAAGCTCGGCCATTCAACGGGCTCGGCCAGTTTAAGCACGGCAACGCCCGGCGTGTGGATTGCGTCGCTTTTGGCATGCGGAACGGCAAAACCGGCGACGAGGCCGGTCTCGGCCTCGTTCTCGCGAGCAATAAAGGCAGCCTCTACGGCAGATGCGTCATCGGCAAAGCCGAGCTCGATGGCCTGCTCGGACAAATAATGCAGAGCGTCCTCGCGCGAGGCGGCGGTATACCCGATCGTCACTTGGTTGGCAGATACAAATCCCATGGAAACCTTCCTTACAACACGGACCTAACCGCAGCTTCGATGCCGTCGGCGTCCAAACCGTACTTGTGCAGCAAATCGACCGCAGGGCCGGACTCGCCATACACATCGCGCACGCCGACGCGTCGCATCGGCACCGGATGCTGCTCCGCGAGCACCGAGGCCACGGCCTCGCCAAGACCACCGATAATCGAATGCTCCTCGGCGGTGACCACGCGACCAGTCTTCTTGGCGCTGGCAACCACCAGGCGCTCATCAAGCGGCTTGATCGTGTGCATGTTGATGACCTCGGCATCGATACCATCGGCAGCGAGCGCCTCGGCAGCCTCAAGCGCCTCGGCGACCATGAGGCCACAAGCGATGATGGTCACATCGGACCCCTCGCGCACGACCACGCCGCGACCAATCTTGAACTCATAGTCCTCGCGGTCGTTGATGACCGGTGTTGCCAGGCGGCCGAAGCGCATGTAGACCGGTCCCTCAAACTCATAGGCGGCGCGCACGCAAGCGCGAGCCTCGATGTCATCGGCGGGAACGATCACCGTCATACCCGGGATCGTGCGCATGAGCGCGATGTCCTCGCAGCACTGATGCGTGGCGCCGTCTTCACCGACCGAGATACCCGCATGCGTGGCGCCGATTTTGACGTTGAGGTGCGGATAGCCGATGGAATTACGCACTTGCTCGTACGCGCGGCCGGCGGCGAACATGGCAAAGGTGCTCGCAAAGGCAACGCGGCCCGTGGTCGCGATGCCGGCAGCAAGACCCATCAAGTTGCTCTCGGCGATACCGGCATCGTAAAAGCGCTCAGGATGGGCGGCCTTAAACTTACCCGTCTGCGTAGCGGCGGCCAGGTCGGCGTCGAGCACCACAAAGTCATCGTGCTCATTGCCCAGCTCGACAAGCGCCTCGCCATAGCTAACGCGCGTGGCGACTTTCTTGACGTCTGCCATTAGAGCTCCTCCCCTGCTGCCGCGAGCTCGGCCATGGCCTGCTCAAACTGTTCATCGTTGGGCGCCTTGCCGTGCCAGCCCACCTGGTTTTCCATAAAGGAGACGCCCTTGCCCTTCACCGTCTCGGCGATACTGGCCACGGGCGAGCCGCTCACTTTGCGGGCCTCGGCAAAGGCGGCGGCAATCTGCGCCATGTCATTACCGTCGGCAAGTTCGATCACATGCCACTTAAAGGCGCGGAACTTGTCGGCAAGCGGCATAGCAGAGTTAACTTCGTCGATACTGCCGTCAATTTGCAGGCCATTATGATCGACGATAGCGACGAGGTTATCCAAGTCGTGGTTGCCGGCGAACATGGCCGCCTCCCACACCTGGCCCTCCTCGCACTCGCCGTCGCCCAACAGCGTGTAGACGCGGTAGCTGTCACCCCAGTGCTTTGCGGCGAGTGCCATTCCAACCGCGGCGGAGATACCCTGACCGAGCGATCCGGTAGACATGTCGACGCCCGGAGTGTCATTCATATTGGGATGGCCCTGCAGGCGGCTGCCGATATGACGGAGCGTCTCGAGCTCCTCCTTGGGAAAGAACCCGCGTTCGGCGAGCACGGCATAGAGTGCCGGAGCGCAATGTCCCTTGGAGAGCACAAAGCGATCGCGCTCGGCGCGGCTCGGATTCGCCGGGTCGACATCCATTTCCTCAAAGTAGAGGTAGGTCATAATGTCGGCGGCGCCAAGCGATCCGCCCGGATGCCCCGACTTGGCGGCGTGGACACCCGTGACAATACCGCGGCGAACCTCATTGGCAATCTTGGCCAGTTCCTGATCGGTCATGGAGTTTCCTCTCTTGAGCACGCCGGCCCGGCATAACAAATGCTGGGCCGGCAGAACCATCGTTACTGTGCCTCGACGACCTTTTTCCAGTCGGCCTCGAACGAGGCAAGGCCCTGGTCGGTCAGCGGGTGATGCAGGCATTTCTTAAGAGCAGCCATGGGGACGGTCGCAATATCGGCACCGAGCAGCGCCGCCTGGGTCACGTGATTGGGCGTGCGGACGGATGCGGTGATGATCTCGACGGTGTCGTCGACGTTCTTACCGGTCCAGTCGTAGTTCTTGATGCAGGTCACAACGTTATCGAGCTGCGAAATACCGTCCTCAGCGATGTCGTCGAAGCGTCCCACAAACGGGCTGATGTAGCGGGCACCGGCATTGGCGGCCATCAAGGCCTGGGTCGGCGAGAAGACGAGCGTCATGTTGACGCGCACGCCTGCATCGGCCAGGGCGCGGCAGGCGGCGAGGCCGGCCTCGCACACGGGGAGCTTGACCACAATGTTGGGGGCGAGGGCGGCAAGGCGCTTGCCCTCCTCGATCATGCCCTCGGCAGTGGTCGCGGTGGACTCGGCGGACACGGGCAGGCCCTCGCAAAGCTCGGCGATCTTGAGCATGTGAGGCTCAAAGTCGGCCAGCTTGCCGCCGGTCTTGGCGTACAGGGACGGGTTGGTGGTGACGCCGGCAAGGCAGCCCCAGCTCTTAGCCTCGGCAATCTCGTCAAGGTTGGCGGTATCGATAAAGAACTTCATGGTGCAAACTCCTTCGGAGGAATCCAAAACTCAAAAAATAGGACAAAGGGGGCGTCCCTTTGTCCTATGTGCCGGGCCTGCGGCTGGGACATGCCCCAGGCCCGGCGTCGCGTAGGAAAAACTACCTAGTCCTCGAGGGCCTTCTCGATACGGCTCGTGACGCCCTTGAGGTTAAGGCCGACGACGTACTGCTTGATCGGGCGCTTGATGTGCTCGATCACAAAGCGCTTGCCGTCGATGTCCTGGGCAGCGAGGTTGCGATAGAGCTTCTCGACCTGCTCCTTGACCTCGGGATCGTTAAAGGCGTAGTGGCCGGAGACATCCAGGATCTTCAGGCTGAGCTCGTCGTCAGCCAGGATATCGTCAACCTGCAGGTTGACATCGTCGCCGGTCATCCACTTGCGCCAGCGCTCGGTCTTGATAGCCTTGACCAGCAGCGTGTGATACAGGTCGGAGGGATTGTCGCACAGGCCGTTGTCGACCAGAATCTGCTCGGTAGCGCAGAGCTTGAGGTAAGCGCGGGTCTCCTCGGTGCCGTACTGAGGGGCGACATTGGAGGCCGTCACGTGAGCCGGGATGTGCTCGAGCAGCGTTGCGTCATCCAGATAGTCGGCGTTGTGCTCCTTCAGGCCCACGCCGTAGCGCTTTGCCATATCGGCGAGCTCGCGGGCGTTCTTAAAGTTGTAATGGCCGACCTGCTCGGTCCAACGGGTAAGCGTGCCGGTCTGACCGACGATAAAGGTGGGCATGGGGCAGCCGCGCTTCTCGAGCTCGGGCTGCAGCTGAGAAATGAACTCCTCGTACTTATCGGTAGAGGTCAAGCCGCCATTGGTCTCCTCGGTACCGACCTCATAGGCGACCTCGGGCAGGTTATGCTCGCGACGGTACTGCTCAAGGTAGTCGATAAGATCGATCGTGCGGCGAAGCACCACGTCGAGCGGAATAACCTTGCCAATCTGGTAGGGGTCCTTGGTGGGGTCGACCATCAGCAGGTCAAAGCCCGCCTCCATGTCGGCGACGAAGGACTTGCGGGCGAGCTCCATGGCCTCGTCCTCGGGCAGGTGGGCGTTACGCTCCTCGTCGCGCTGCCACGGACCGCCGTGATCGCGGCACAGGTAGTATGGGCCGGTGTAACCCACCTCGTCGGCAACCTTCTTGATGTCGGCGGCAAAGCGCGTCTGGTCCCAACCGTTGACGTAGCCGGCGCCCATCTCGTCCATATCGACCTGGTTGCGGCTGGCGATAAACATGGGCGGGAAATCCTCGTCCTTGGCAAGCTCGAACACGGCCTGAATCAGGTTGGGGCTCATGGGGCCAATGCCGACCATGGTTGCGTGATCGCCGCTATCCTGCAGCTTGAGCATGCCCTGAACGGCCTGGCGGATGGTAAGGTTGGACATTTTGTTCTCCTTCTCCAGAGGATTTTTGACAAAAGTTCCCTGGGACCCAGATGCGGGCCCTATCAGTACGGATGGATTTTGTTGTGTAGGGGCGGTTGTGCGGAGTCAAATCCATCCCTCCGCACAACCGGAGTCCTTAAAGGTTTACTTGGCCTGCTTGTCGAGCGTGGGCTTCATGGCAATCAGGATTGCAGCGGCGACCACGGAGCCAATCACGATGTCCAGGCAGAACAGCGCGACGTTGTTGGTGGCAAGGGCGACGATAAAGCCACCGTGCGGGACGTAGCAGTCGATACCCTGGAAGGCGGCAAGCGCCGCGCCCACGGCAGAGCCGATGCAAATGCCGGGAAGGGTGTGACCGAGGTCCTTGACCGCGAAGGGGATAGCGCCCTCGGTAATACCGATGCAGCCCATGAACAGCGCGGAGATGCCCATCTGACGGTCAGCGTCATCAAACTTGTTCTTGGCGATGAGCGCAGCGAGGCCACAGGCAATCGGGGGAACGGCAACGGCGACGCGGAACATACCATTAGGACCGTAGATGCCGGAGGCCATGATGGCCATGGTGAAGGTCGAGGCGGTCTTGTTGATGGGACCACCCATATCGAAGGCGGTCATAACGCCAATGACCAGACCCAGGACAACTGCGGAACCGCCCTGCAGGCTGCCGAGCACGCCGGTGAACCAGTCCATCACAAAGCCAAGCGGCGTGGCCAGGATGTAGATATAGGCCATGCCCAGGACAAGCGAGGTCAGAATCGGGATAATCAGGATGGGCATGATGGTCTGGATGGTGTTGTTGACCTTCCAAGTCTTCATCCAGCGGACAAAGTAGCCGCAGATAACTGCCATGATCATGGCGCCCAAGAAGCCGGTCGAAACGCTGTTGCCGTTAGGAGTAACGACTGCGTTGTTGACCAGGTAGCCCAGGACAAAACCGGGGGCGAGCGCGGGCTTGCCGGCCATCGAGTAGGAGATGTAAGCCGCAAGCACCGGGATCATCATGGAGATGCCGGCCATGCCGATGGTGTTAAGGCTCACCATCAGCGGATTCGTAACCTCCATGCCGTTGGCGCCGGCGGTACCGGATGCCAACGAGAAGGCGAGGAACACGCCACCGATAACGACAATGGGGATAAAATAGGAAACGCCGGTATTGAATGCATTGAGCAGCGTCTTGCCAGGATCGGCAAAGATAGACTGCTTGGACGCCGGTGTCGGGGCCTGCGGGGCAGCGGAGACGGCCTTCTTCTCTGCCTTGGCCTCGGCCTTGGGCGCGTCAACGGTGCCACCCGTCGCCTTGATAATCTCAACAGCCTGGTCGATGATCTTGACCGGATCGGCGATCACATCGGAAGTACCGACCTTGAGGAACTTGCCCTCGGCCATCTTCTGCTCAAAACGGTCCTCGTTCTCGACACCCACGTCGACGGACTCCAGGACCAGGTCGGCGGAGTCCACGTCTTCCTGCGTGAGCTCATTCTCGATACCCAGGCCACCCTGAGCCTCGACCTTGCACTCGATGCCACGGGCGGCGCATTCATCCTGAATCGCCTTCTGGGCCATATACGTGTGGGCGATACCCACGGTACAGGCGGCAACGCCTACGATCTTCATTGCTTCCCTCTTTTCATAGAGTTGCGTGCGCAAGACACCGTTTGCGGAGGCCTCCGGAGCATCCCCTGCCGTTTGGACTTGCTGTCTTTTCGACAAGACCAATATAGGTGCTCGTTTTTCTTAATGCCAGCTTATTTCGGTAAACGCGCAGGTCAGAGCGTTGGTTATGCGATTTAGTTATGCGTTTAACCAAAAATGAATCCTGCGATTTTACCCTCGATTTCAAAAGTCAAGAAGTATTTGATTTTCTCGGTAGACGGCAGATGCGCATGCCGGTCACAAATTTCGACCCCACCCGTATACCGCATTTGTTGCATACTCATATGAAAGGAAAAGGTCGCTCACCGAAGCGTATCCCCCACCAAGACTCAAAGTCATCATGTTGGAAAATGCTCATCTGTCGGAAGGAGTCGCTGTGGCAAAACAGCGCGTTACGATCGCAGACGTCGCTCGAGAGGCGGGAACCTCGACGGCAAGCGTCTCGTATTACCTCAACGACAAACGAGAAAAGCTTAGCGAGAAGACGCAGAACAAAATCGCGCGCGTCATTAAGGAACTCGGATACGTTCCCAATGCCCAGGCGCAAACGCTCACCGGCAAACAAACCCACGTCATCGCCATCATCATTTTGGATAACACCAACAAATGGGCGGGGCTCGTTCTCAATGGCATGGAGCAGGTCATGCTCCCCGCGGGCTACCAGACGGTCGTTTGCACGAGCAACTTTAACCCCGAGACCGAGCTCATGTACGTCGACAAGATGCTCTCGCTGGGCGTCGATGGCTTTATCATCCAGCCCACGGCAAACTTCAAAGCCGTGCACGACCTCATTAGACGCGCCGGCAAGCCGGTCGTCTTTTTCGATGCGGCCATCTATAGCCCAGGTACCAGCTGGATCAAAACCAACCTTTACGACGGCGTGTACAACGCCACACAGGCACTCCTCGACGCCGGCTACGAAGATTTCTTTTCCATTGCCGCCAACATGACCGAGATGCGCACCCGCATGGAGCGTTTTCAGGGGTATGCCGAGGCGCTGGCAGCGAACGGACAGCTCTACAAAGCGATTCCCATCGATCACAACAAGCCGTCAATCAACGAGCTTACCGAGTACTTTAAATTCAAGTTCAATCCCGCCAAGCGTACGCTCATCTTTGTCCAAAACCAATGGGCGCTCCCCCGCGTCTACAAGGCGCTTCAGCCCATGGCCCATCTGCTTCCGCAGCAAATCGGCCTTTTGGGACTCAACTGCGAAGACTGGACTAATCTCACCACACCGACCGTCTCCACCATCATCGAGCCCGTCGACCAGGAAGGTCGCGAAGCAGCCGAGATGCTGCTCGCCCTACTTGACGGCAGCAGCGAACCCGGCGAGCAGCGCATTCTCGAGTGCAAGCTCAACTGGCTCGACTCCACCTCGATCTAGACCGCGGGACAAATGAATCAGTAGCGTCTATCCCAAATCTTGAGTATTTGTTCGACAGAACGGCCCCTGCCGGCTCCTGCTAGACTGGTAGATTCCCAACCGTCCATCCAGGAGCCTCAATGTCGCGCAAGCCCGCCTACAAGCAAGTACTTTCCATCGGCACCGCCGTGGTGCTCGGGTTTGCGCTGTTTACGGGATCGCTCGACGGAGCGCCCAAGTTACTGTCGCCGCAAAGCGATGAGCAGGCGGCGGCTCTGGCCGAAAAACAAAACGAGAGTCCCAGCCGCACCGACGACGAGGCAGACCTGGTCGCTCGGCTCGAATCGGGAACGGCGAGCTCCCCGGACCCTCAAAACAGCCAGGACTCTGGCGATGGCTCCGATTCCGCCGCACCCGACACCGATGACGACGCTTCCGCGGACAGCGCCGCCGCCCCCATCGACGAGGTCGAAAACCCCGATCTTGACCGCGCCCGCGGCGTATACCTCAGCAGCATTCCCGACTACGCCGGCAACCCCTACGTTGCCCTTCGCGCCGACAGCATGCACCCGCTCGGCACGCCATCATTCACACTCGATGAATACGATCGCGCCACCGAAGAGGGCTGCTTTAAGAAATTCTCCAAGCTCGACAGCCTGGGCCGCACTCGCAAGGCGCTCGCCTGCGTGGGCCCCGAGTCACTCGGTCAAGGCAAGCGCGGCGATATCTCGCGTATCCATCCTGCCGGTTGGCACCAGCAGCGCTACGACTTTATTCCGGGCCAGAGCCTCTACAACCGCTGCCACCTTATCGCCTGGTCACTCTGCGGCGAGAACGCCAATCGCAAGAATCTCCTCACCGGCACGCGTTATCTCAACGAGACGGGTATGCTGCCGTTTGAAGAGCAGATTCTCAACTATATTCGCGATACGGGCAACCACGTGCTCTATCGCGTCACGCCCATGTATAACGAAGAGGAGCTTGTCTGCCGCGGCGTGCGCCTTGAGGCGCAATCGGTCGAGGACCACGGCAAGACCCTCTGCTTCCACGTGTACTGCTACAACCTGCAGCCGCACGTGCAGATCGACTACGCCACCGGCCGCAACCAGGCATCCGGAGACTAGTGCCGACCGCACCGCCCGTAACCCAAAAATGATTCGTTTTCCTCCGTCCCCATGGGATCAAAAAAGGCCGCCCTGGCTTACCCAGGGCGGCCGTTTCGGCAGCGGCCACCATGCAGGCCACCCC
>DBEWTR010000136.1:0-1580 GCA_048205775.1 Collinsella sp.
TAGGCGTCCCAGCGTTCATCCCACTGTGAGGGATGGTCGCGCACATAAGTGTAGCGATACGTGGTCTTGGTCGAGGTGTACACGAATGTGGACTCATCCGAGCTGTAGGTGTGACCAGGGCCGTGTGACGGCTCGATACCGAAGTGTTTGAGGTAGCGCTTGCGGTAGTCCTCGGCGCGGCCATAGTACGTGTCACCGTCGGCGGTGAGAGTATTGCCCATGTAGATCTGCGTGCAGGCGAGTGCAGATGTCGGCATGGACATGATGGTTGCAGCTCCAAAGGCGAGGCCTATGCCTAGCTTCTTGAGCGCGTTGACGGGGTGAGTTTTCCTCATTTTCCCTCCCAGCGTGCGAAAGCCCTCTGTCGCCTGAGGGCTTCAGCCAATAAAGACACCCCATTAGCGTAACGAACTGGAAATAATATTCATCTATGAAAGAAACTTACTTGATAAGCGTGATGAAATATGCGATGAGCGGTTAATTATACTCAGTTTGTAGCTTTACTTTAATAAAGGTACCCTGCAATTACTGTAGCCGAATAAAGTATCTGGGAATGCCCGAAATGAAAATCCCCCGCTGTTTGGCAAATTCATAAACAACGGGGGAGACGATAATTGGATGAATATCATACCAATGTGGAATTACTTCTTCCGGCGGTGGATCACGTTAATCGCATAGCCGACGAGCATGGCCAAGACGATGATGATAAAGCCAATCAGGGGGTTGTCGTTCATGGGGTCCTCCTATTTTCCGAGCGGGGAGAATTCGTCGACGATGAGGTCGAGGCATTGCGGAAGTGCGCGGGCTCCAAAGACGCCCGAGTTGCTGGAGATGATTTCGCCATCGAACTGCATGCCCAGTGACGGGGTGCAGGTGATCTTGGCTTCCTTGGTCTGGATGATCTTGAACTGCGGACGGCCGAGCACCTTGCCGGCGGGGTCGAGTGCAGCGGTGATCACGGTGGGCAGGAGCTGGACGGTTTTTACGGGCTCGATGACCGCGATGTCGACCATGCCGTCGTTCATGCGGCAATCGGGGAACAGGTTGATGTCGTTTTGAATGACCGAGGTGTTGCCGGCCATGCAGCAGATGCCATCGAGCTCCTCGACAATGCCGTCATGCTCAATCGTAAAGTGCGCCACCGTAGGGTTGGGTGTGGCGAGTGCCGACAGGAAATAGGCGATCTCGCCGATGTCGTTTTTGGCGGGGGCGGCCTTCATCATGATCTCGGCGTCGAAGCCCGAGCCGGCGATGATGATAAAGCCGTGGCGCTTCTCGTTGCCGTTCTCGTCGAGCCAAAAGAGCTCGCCCATGTCCACTTTGACCGTGCGACCGGCGCGGCAAGCCTTGGCAAGCGCCGCGGCCTCGGGGGCATTGCCAATGTTGTTAAAGAACAGGCAGGCTGTGCCGGAGGGGAAGACGAGCGTGGGGACACCGCACCCGCGCATTTGGTCGAGCACGTTGGAGACGGTGCCGTCGCCGCCCGAAACGACCACGCGATCAAACTCGCGCACGTCTGCCACGGCGTCCTCGGGTTCCATGCCATCGCCGATAAAGCGCATCACGACCTCGTCGCCGCC
>DBEWTR010000139.1:0-3466 GCA_048205775.1 Collinsella sp.
TGAGCGGGAAAAATACGCCCGCCGCCAGCGGAATGCCGATGCCGTTGTAGAACAGCGCCCAGAACAGGTCCTGCTTGATGTTGCGGATCGTGGCGCGCGACAGCTCGATGGCTCGGGCGACGTCCATGAGGTCGCTGCGCATGAGTACCACATCTGCCCCTTCTTTGGCGATGTCGGCGCCGGTACCGATGGCAAGGCCCACGTCGGCGCGCGCCAGGGCGGGGGAGTCGTTGATGCCGTCGCCCACCATGGCGACCTTGCCGCCCGCGTCCTGCAGTTCGCGCACATGGCGTTCCTTGTCGGCGGGGAGGACGTCGGCGATGACTTGCTCGCTGCTCAGTCCCACGCGGCGGGCGATTGCTTCGGCAGTGACGCGGTTGTCGCCGGTGAGCATGCGCACGTCGACGCCAAGCGAGCGCAATGCGGCGATGGCCCCGGCGCTCGTCTCCTTGACCTCATCAGCCACGGCAATGGTGCCGGCAAGCTCGCCGTTCTTGGCAAAGAACAGCGGCGTCTTGCCCTCGGCGGCAAATTGCTCGGCAAGACCCGCGGGCACGGTAACGCCCAGCTCGTCCATCAGGCGTACGTTGCCGGCTGCAATGGCGTTTTGCCCCTCGTGCGCCGTAACGCCACGACCGGGCACGGCAGTAAAGTCTTCGACCATGCGCGCGACGATCCCGCGTGTCTCGCACTCGGCCATAATCGCCTCGGCCAGCGGGTGCTCGCTCGAGCGCTCCAGCGCGGCGGCCAGCTTGAGCAGCGCTTTTTCGCTCATGGCGGGCGAGCCGTCGGCGCGCGTGGCTACTACGATATCGGTCACAGCAGGCTTGCCGCGGGTGACCGTGCCCGTCTTATCGAGCACCACGGTGCCCACGCTGCGCAGATTCTCCAGCGCCTCGGCGCTCTTGAACAGAATGCCCATCTCGGCGCCCTTGCCGGTGCCGACCATAATGGCGACGGGCGTGGCCAGACCCAATGCGCACGGACAGCTGATCACCAGCACGGCCACGGCGGAGGTGAGCGCCTCGTTTATGCTGCCGGTCAGTGCCATCCACACCGCAAAGGTCACAGCCGAGATCACGAACACCACGGGCACGAACACGCCGGCGACTTTGTCGGCCATGCGGGCGATGGGCGCCTTGGTGGCGTTGGCGTCCTCGACGAGCTGAATAATCTTGGCAAGCGACGTGTCGGCGCCCACACGCGTAGCGCGGAAGGTAAACGATCCGGTGCGGTTGACGGTGGCGGCGTTGACGGTGTCGCCGGCGGTCTTCTCCACGGGGATGGACTCGCCGGTGAGCGCGCTCTCGTCCACGGCCGAGCTGCCCTCGAGCACCACGCCATCGACGGGGATGGACTCACCGGGGCGCACGCGCAAGACCTGACCGGGAAGGATGCTGTCGACGTCGACGGTGGTCTCGCTGCCGTCCTCTGCCACGACGGTCGCAGTTTTGGGCGCCAGGTCGATGAGCGCCTCGATGGCGCCGCCGGTTTTGGACTTGCTTCGTGTCTCGAGGTATTTGCCCACGGTGACGAGCGACAGGATGGTGCCGGCGCTCTCAAAATACAGATTGTCCATGCTCGTCATCATGGCCTCGTGCACCTGACCTGCGGCTAGCTGGTCGGCCATGATGAACATGGCGTAGAGCGACCAAGCGATGGAGGCGGTGGCGCCCACGGCAATAAGGGCGTCCATGGTGGGCGCGCCGTGCGCGAGCGATTTAAACCCGTTGATAAAGTACGCGTCGTTGACGTAGACGATGGGAATGAGCAGGACGAGCTCGGTGAGCGCGAGCGTCATGCTGTGGGTGTGGTCGGTGAAGATGCCGGGCAGCGGCCAGCCGAGCATGTGCCCCATGCCTATGTAGAACAGTGGGATGAGGAAGATGATCGAGACGATGAGGCGGGTGCGCATGGCAGAGGCGGCGGCCTCCAACTTTTTGGTCGGTGACTCCATATGGGCGGCGCCGGACCTGGCTTGCGCACTTCCGCTTTGGACAGCGTCGGTGCCCGTGCTGATGGGTGAGGCCGAGTAGCCCGCGCGGTCGACAGCGGTGCAGATGTCGTCGGGGGAGACCTGCGCAGGGTCGTAGTCCACCAGCATAGAGCCGGCGAGCAGATTGACCGCGACGCTTTGGACGCCGTCGAGTTTGCTCACGGCGCGATCCACATGCGCCTGGCAGGCGGCGCATGTCATGCCGCCCACGTCGAACTTATCTTGAACCATGGCTTCTCCTTTCTGTAGTTCGGTGTTGGACTTGTTAACCTGCCGATACTATACACCCATACCCCCTGGGGGTGTCTAGTAGTAGTTGGAATGTATGACTTTTCATTACAGATGAGGGTGGCTGCTCAATCGGCGGTCGTCTTTGCCAAACATCTCAATCTGTAACATCTAGACCTGTATCTGCCGAGCTAGTGTTACAGATCGAGACAATTGCCGGGGAGGGGTCCCGTCACGGCAAGATGCCCGTCGCCTAGATACAGAACCCGGGGATCACACAGGTTCGCTTATTTGGCTTGTCCGCGGGGGTGGCGTACATAAAGACGTCGCCGTCGTGTCCCACGCGATTCATATAGAGTGTGCCTTCACTCTCCGATGTGTCAGGGCTCACCGTGCGCTCCCACCAACAGGTGTCCTTGCCCTTCCACTGGCGGACCATCGTCTCGTTCGTGGAATACGGGCTCACCTTGAGCTCGCGGAAGAGCTGATACTCCTTGCCCTCGCCGTTGTAGATGTCTGCCAGGTAGTGATAGCCCTCGGTAAACGAATCGGGCGGTTGCGTACCGCACAGCTCGACCATGGCGGGCAGCCAAAGGGTTGCGGGCAACTCGCTCAGGCACGATGCGCTGTTGGCGGCGCCCACATTGTTCGAGACCTTCTTGACCCCTTTAATGAGTGCACGCAACTCGTTGGGCAGCAGCTTAAGGCCGTCGCCGTTGAGCCATTCCCGCAGCTCGCAATCTGCCCAGCCGGCGCTCGGCGGTTCAGCCGCAGCGTTGCGCTCGGCAATACCCGCATTGAACAAAAACGTCAGTCCGGCCTTGCCCGTCCCGTCCAGAAGTTCATCGTGGCGGATGCCCACAAGCTGCGCGCCAACCTGCAGCCCGTTGGTGAGCGTGACACGCTTGGTACACGGATAGGGGATATGCCCATCAGCGTCGAGCAGGTGGTAACGCTTGGCAATCTCGCGCGCGTCGCTACGGGTCTCGGCGGCCTTAATCTTGAGTGAAATCTCCTGCAGCTGATCCCAGGTGTAGTCATCAAGTGAACCGCGGATGCCGTCCAGGTAGTCGGGGATGCCAAAGCCATGGGTTGCCGCCCCGATAACGCCGAGCCCCGCAACGGCTGCGACAACGCCACCGATAATAAAGCGGCGGCGGGTCATGGCATCGTGCCGGGCCTGCTCCAGGATCTCTCGCGCGCGCTCGCCGGCGACGGCGGCCTGCCGGTGGGTCCCGGAGG
>DBEWTR010000141.1:0-4382 GCA_048205775.1 Collinsella sp.
TGGCGGCCGTGGGATTGAACCCCGCAGGAGCAGGCTTCTTCTCACCCGGGAGCACGAACGTCAGGACATCGTCGGTATCCTCATCGGCCCACTCGCTGGCATGGCGCGCGGCCCAGTAGCCAACGGCACGATATTTGAGCATCGTGCCAAACACATTCAGGAACACGGTGACAAAGGCAACGATCATCAGGAACAGGATGAGCGTAATGCCGCCACCCTCGATGATAGCCTCAAGACCCGAAGGACGAGAATAGTAGCCGTAGTAGCCATAGCTGCTAATGCCCAGCGCGGCAACAAAGCCAAAGATGGCGGTGAAAATCCAGGTGATGATATTGGAAACAATGCTCGTCAAAAACTCGGGGAGAATCGAGGCGCAGAACAGCTTGCCCAGGTTGGCCTTATAGGACTTCCAGACCTTCTCGAGCGAAAACGCGCTTTCCACGCGGCCGGCGACTGCAAAGTGCATCACGGCAGCGTCACCAAACATCTTAAAGAAAATGCCCAACACCGCCGATACGATCATGGCAAAGACAAGCAGACCCATCGACCCGATGAGTGCGCCCTCGAGGCCGCTCGAACCGAAGTAATAGTACGAACCAACGGCACCGATCACAGCGCTCTCAAGCACCGAGAACACCACGCCAATCACCGGAATAATGGCCACGAACCCGAGCACGTTCGTAATGACAGACGAGAAGATGCCCAGCCCAAAGGAGGTCGAGCGCAGCAGCGGACGCTCCATGCCGTTATCGTCCTTGAGCGACAGGTCGCGACCCCACTCGATAGCAAAGCCAGCGCCGCACACGCTTGCCACGTAAGCGAGCAAAAAGCCAATGGCCGCCGCGATGCCACCGATAACGGGGATAAACAGCACCAGCACCGACACGACGCAGATCAGCGCCGGCAAAAAGGCAATCTGGCATACGCGAACCAGGGCGCCGGGAACCTTAATCATGTCGTTGAAGGCCTGAGCCATGCAGCCCTTGGGCACGTTCATAGCCGGCTGGGGCGCAACGAACGGCTGCGGCTGGGGCTGGGCAAACGGCTGACCCTGCGGCTGAGGTTGAGCTTGCGGAGCGGGGCCGGTGGCCTTGGCCTCGGTATTAGGGGCACCGCACACGCCACAGAACTTGTCGTTATCGCCCATGGGGGCGCCACACTGCGAACAGAACATCGAAATCATCCCTTCGTATCTAGAGCGAATCACCTGGATCGCAAACGATGTCTTTGGCAACATTATCGCCCAATGTGGGGACAAATACCCCAAGATGACCGATTTGCAACGTAGGCGGCTTTATTCAATGATTCGAAGGGTATATCCGCGCTAGTTCGTGCCGCGGAAGCCCTTGCCCACGATCTCGGAGCTGTCAACGATCGTGATAAACGCATCCGGATCGATATCGCGGGTATAGCGGCGCAGCTGCACTGCCTCGCGACGGCTCAGCACGCTCATGATCACCGTGACGTACTTGCCCGAGAAGGCGCCGTAGCCACGGCTGATCGTTGCCGTGCGGTTGAGATGCTTGACGATAAACTCCTCGACTTTGCGCGGTTCGGCGCAAATAATCGTACAGACCTTGCGCAGGTGGATGCTCTCGATGGCCTTATCGACGACGAGCGTCTTGGCAAACAGACCAAGCACACAGTACAGGCCGACGCGCGGGCCATACAGGAAAGCCGCGATGGTCACGATGCCGATATCGACCAGCAACAGGGCACGGCCGATCTCAAGCGTCGTGCGACGCTTGAGGATCATGGCAAGGATGTCGGTGCCGCCCGTCGAGGCGCCAATGTCAAAGACAATGGCACTGCCCAGCGCCGGCAAGATGACGGCAAAACACAGGTCGAGCCACATATCGCCCGTCATCGAAACATCCGTCGGAATGAAGAGCTCAAACAGCGAGACGTAGGCCGAAAGCGCAAACGAGGCAAAGACGCTCCAAAGGATTGCCTTGCGCTCCAAAAAGATAAAACCCAGGATGACCAGGACCGCGTTGATAATCCACATAAATACGCCGACGGGCAGAGTCGGGAACAGCGTGGAAAGAATGACCGACACGCCCGAGGTGCCGCCGAAGGCAAAGTGATTGGGCGTTTTGAAAGCCACGATGGCAAAGGCCGTGAGGATCAGGCCCAGATTGAGCTCGGCAAAAAAGCGCGGAAAGCCTGGCTCCTGACTGCGCTTGCGGCCGGCGCGCTCGCCACGTTCGATATCCTCGCGACCGACGACGCGCTCCATCGGCACCACCGGAGGACGATGCACCTCCTCGGCGGCACGCGACGCCGCCTCTGCCGCAGCGGCTTCAATCGCCCATGCCTTGCTTTCGGTCTCGTGTTCGTCGGCCATTACGGCAACCCCTCGTTAACAATTTGGAAACAATGCGCCCATTAGGGTAACGCGGAACGCGAAGATTGCAACCCTTAGTTAGACGAGCGGTATGACTAGATCGAGGCTATATAGAAAACGGTCGACCGCGCTTTTGCTTGCGCTGTCGGCCGTTTGACGTTTTCGCAGATAAAACCTGCCAAAACAAACATCCCTTTTTGGAAGGTTATTCGTGCTGGCTGGTGCGGTGCTCGTACTCCTCGGGGGTGATGACATCCTCGATGCGCAGGTTGACGCCCGCCACCTCAAGGCCGGTCATCGCGGCAAGGCGCTCGGTGACACGTGCCTTAACATCGTCGAAGATCGCGGGCGCATAGGCGCCGTACTCGATGATGACGGAGATGTTGACGACCACGCGATTGTCATCGGTGACCTCGACCGTCACGCCCTTGGTCAGATTCTCGGCACCAAACTGCTCCTGCACAAAGTGCATGAGGTTACCCTTCATGCCCAGAACGTGCGGAACCTCGCGGGTGGCCATGGCAACGATCTTCTCGATCACGCCGTTGGAATAGGTCAGCGAGTCCTCGGACTCGTCCGTTTCCTCGTCGTCCTCGTCCGCATCGGACTCTGCCTCTGTCTCGGCGAGGGACTGACCTTCGAATTCTACATCCTCAGCTTCGGCGACGACCGCCTCGTTCTCCTCGAGCTCGGTATCGGCTACATCGACCTTCGTATTAAAAGCCATGGTTCCTCCTTATGCCTGCCGCGGATGCGACAGTCGAATACATATTAGCGGCCGCTAAACAGACGGCCGAAGAAGTTGACGATACCGTTCTCGCCGTCGCGAATCTGGCCGATCACGGCGCCGATCAGCACAAAGAATGCGATGACGAGCGTGTCCCACAGACCCAACGTAAGTACCAGCACGGCGAGGATAAAGCCTGCCAAGGCGCCAAGCGTAGTATTGGGGTGGCGCACGGCGTAGCTCCAGATAGCAGCGCCCGTACCTTTGATGAGACCCATGGCCTCGTCAAAGTCGTTGGCGGCGCTGTCGTGCTGCTCGCCGGCCTCGGGCTTGGTGTCGGCGGACTCGCCTGCCGGCGTAGCGTTCTGGTCGATCGTCAGGCGCGGCGTGCGGGCGGTCTTGTCTTGATTGGTATCACTCACCGGAAACCTCCACGGTCTGGACGGTAGTCTTGGACGGCAAAAAACGGACGCGCGCGGTCGTGCCCGGCGTGCCGAGCATGGTGTCGCAGGCCACCTCGATGCGCTGCTGCATCGAGGTGGCAAGAGCGGCAACGTCCTTGTCATCGAGCGCGATGGCCTCGACCTTAAAACGAACGCGCGACTCGTCGGAGCCTTGAACGCGTGCCTCGATATGCTCAACCATCACGCGATCATCGCACTCTGCCGCGGCACGGGCGCACGAGGAAAGCGCTGCGAGCGTGACCTCGATATTGCGCTCCCCCGCCGGATGCACGCAGGACGGCTCGCGACGCGCGAACATCAGGCGGAAAAAACCAATGAGCACGCCAAGCGCCACGATAGCGGCGCACACCGTAACGACGACGCGAGGCATGGTGTCACGCAACAGCAGCATAAAGCGATACGTATACGGTCCCCAGAACTGGCAGACAAGCGTACCCAGCGCCACGATGGCGGCAGCAAGATACACGATCGCTAGGGCTCGTTTGAGTACGCGCACGCGCGCTCCCTTCAGGTTTCGGTCCACAGAATGCAAAACGATTCGCATCATTATAAAAGAGCCGGGTCCGGTGCCATACGCACGCGGATCCGGCTCATCTATTCCACGAGGCTTGCATGCTCGCTTCATTATGCCCAGATATGCACGGCTTAACCCGTGCAGGCGCTACTCCTCCTCGAGGGCAGCGATGACCTCGTCGGTCATGTCCATGGTGCTGTAGACGTCCTGGACGTCGTCGAGCTCCTCGAGACGGTCGATAAGGCGCTGGACCTTCTTGGCGTCGGCGCCGGAGACCTCGGTCGGGGTAGTCGGGACCATGGTGGTCTCGGAACCCTTGACCTGGACGCC
>DBEWTR010000152.1:0-7811 GCA_048205775.1 Collinsella sp.
ATCGGCCGGCGTGCCGCCGTGCTCGACGGTGTAGTCGTAGATCATCTGGTCGATCTGGTTGGTGGTCATGCCCGCGGCGATGTGTTCGCCTACGTAATCGAGCACACCCACGTTGATGGCGGCCGAGCGCTTGATGCCCTCGATATCGGCGGGCGTCTTGTAGAGCGTGCGGGGCAGAACCTCCCAGCCCTCTTCCCACAAGCGCTCGAGGCGCTCATCAAAGGCGCTATGGCATTTCTTATATTTTTTGCCGCTGCCGCACCAGCAGACGTCGTTGCGGCCGGGCACGGGTCCATTGTCAAACATGGCTAACTTCCTTTCATTCGCAGCTAGTATAGCCCACTCACAGGGCAGCTGCGCGCTAGTAGCTCACCTGGCAGGGAATGCCGAGGGCGCGCACGCGCGCGGCGATGGCGTCGAGGGCCTCGGGCGCTGCTTTGGCAAGGCCGGCGACCGGCGTCTCGCGAGCCACCGTGTAGATGGTCGCTTCTTGTGGGCGAATGCGCTCAAGTGCCGCGAGCCAGGGGGCAACGTACTCCTCGCCGGTGTTGTCGATGGGCTTGCCCAGATACTCACCGGTCAAAAAGATCGTCTGGATAATAACGTGACCGTCAAAGCTTGCGAACGTCTCAATCTGGTGCTCGACGTCGTAGGGGCCAACAGGCTGGTCGAGCAGCTGGATAAATGCCGGATCGACCGTATCGAGCTTGAGGATGTTGTCGTCGACCATCATGAGCGCATCGTGCACCTCGGGGCGGTCGGCGCGCGTACCGTTGGAGAGCACGGCGATTTTGGAGTTTGGGGCCAGCTGATCGCGCAGCGCGACGGCGCCGGCAATCGCCTGGGGAAACTCCGGTGCGGCGGTGGGCTCGCCGTTTCCTGCGAAGGTGATCACATCGGGGAGCTCGCCCTCGGCTGCCATCTCGCGCAGCTTTGCCTCGAGCGCGTCGAGCACCACGGCAGCTGTGTTGTACGGCTCATGGCAGGGGCGCTCGGCGTTGAGGCCGTTTTCGCAGTAAATGCAGTCGAACGTGCAGATTTTGCCGCTGGCCGGCATCATGTTGACGCCGAGCGAGAGACCAAGGCGACGGCTGCGAACGGGCCCAAAGATGGGGCTGGCATTCAAAAACGTAGACATAGGCATATGCTCCTCAAGACAATTGTGCCTAAGCATAGCATCGGCTCCAAAGCAAGGTGCGGGCTCTTGCTTTACAAGTTTCGTTTTTTCACGTCGCCCATTATGCCGCGCCATGAAAAGCCTCGGGTCGGGTAAAGTTAATCTGTTAACAAGGTGTAAGGCAATGTGGGTCCATCCAACCGCGCTGACGTGCAACTGGATGAGCATTGATGATGGGGGCACAACATGAATTATACGGTCGAGAATGCGGGCACCACGATTGCCTGTCGCGAATATGCCGGCCCAGATGTGTCGCCTGATACTCCTGCCTTGGTGTGCGTGCACGGCGCTTGTGTCGACGGCACATTTTTCGACGGTATCGCTTGTGAGCTCAGCCGCAACTACCGCGTAATTGCCTACGACCGCCGCGGCTGCGGTGGCAGCAGCGATGCGGCAGACGGCAGCTATGATCTTGCCGCTCAGGCCGCCGACCTGCAAGCCGTGATCGAACACGTTGGCGCTCCGACAAATATGCTTGCGCATAGCGCCGGTACGTTGGTGGCGCTGGAGCTTCTTCGCGCCGAACCCCATCTCGTCGCCCGTGCGATTCTGCATGAGCCGGCTGTGTCGGCCGAAGGCGTCGGCATGGGCGCAGCTCCGGTTTTGCTCGATATGATTGCGGCTGGAAAGGTTTCAAGGGCGCTCCGGCTTTTCTTGGGAGCCCTCGGCGACTTGGACCCCGAAGCTCCCGGGACGACCGAAGCGGAAGCCAAACATGCCCTGCGCAATGGTCGTTGCTTTATGGCTAATGAATACGGAACAAATATGACATATGCTCCCGACTGGGAGCGCGTCCGCGCGTCAAAGGCGGTGTCGGCCGTGTTTTTGGGCGAGCTTTCGGTCGATACACCCCGCGAGGCTGGCACGCGAGCGGCTGCCGAATATCTCGATTGCCCCTTTGTGACGATCCCGGGCGCGCATAACGGTCTGCGCGATCGCCCCGTTACGGCGGCAAACGCCGTTCGCGATGTCTTGGAGCGTTAGCACGCTCGATGACCTGCGGGGAGAGGGGCTGTTAGCGTTTCGTCATTGTTAACGAATGCGCCCATAACCGCGCACCCGCGGCTCCATTACCGCCGTTTGCCAGGTCATAAAAACGTAACGATAATCGCGCGTTTGCCTTCAGCTGTTAGATGCTACCCTTGTACCAATTGATATGCACCGTTGCCGTGCGTAACGATAGAAAGGGCCCCATATGCTCAATAATCACGAGGTCAATCTAACCGACGAGGAGGCTGCCGCCGAGGTCGCCCGTGTCGCGAAGACCTACCCCGTGGTGCGTTTGCTGTCGGCCGATCAGATTAAGAACGAGCCTAACTGCCTACTCGCCGGCAATCGCTGCCCTTGTCTGCGTCAGTCGAGTCTTGAGGCTTTGGCAGACTCCGATGAGGTGTCGGAGCAACTGCTCAACGATGGTGTTGAGTGCCGCGCTCGCCTACGCCCTCTAAAGGTCGAGGGTGAGCCTCGTGTCTTGCTGATGGTGCGTCCGATCGATGAACAAGAGGCTGCAGAAGAGGACCTTGTCTACACCGACGTGCTGACGAGTGTGCGCAATCGCCGATATTACGAGGAAAAGCTCCGTAGCGCCCGCATGAAGGCCGGCGTTGCGGTGATCGACCTTGACGATTTTAGGGTCTTCAACGATACGTGTGGCCGTCATGCCGGCGACCTTGCGCTCGGTGCCGTGGCGACAGCCATACGCAGCGGTATTCGTTCGACTGACGAACTTGTGCGCTATGGCTGCGACAAGTTTGTGGCCGTCATGCCCGATATTCCCTCCGATGACTTCGCCCGTCGCCTGCGTCAGGTATCCGATGCCGTTCGTTCCGCGATTATTCCGGGCCATGAGCACGTGAGCTTGACGGCATGTGTTGGTGGCGTTCGCATTCATGGCGAGACGGTTGATGAGGGCGTTGGCCGCGCTGTCCAGTTACTGAGCCGTGCTAAGGCAAAAGCCGGTACGGTCGTGACCGATGGCGATTTCATCGAGGCCTTCCAAAGCGAAAAGCCTTTGGTGCTTATCGTCGATGACTCCGAGATGAACCGAGCCATTCTCAACGAGATGCTCAAGGACGAGTATTGCATCCTCGAGGCCGAAAACGGTCGTACGGCGCTCGATATGGTCGACCGCTATGGCGATGAGTTGTCGCTCGTGCTGCTGGATATTGTCGTGCCGGGCGTGAGCGGCTTTGAGGTGCTGGCCGATTTGTCGCGCCGATCGGTTGTTGACAATCTGCCTGTCATCATGATTTCGAGCGAAGAATCCGACGATGTGGTTCTGCGTGCATACGAGCTGGGCGCCTCGGACTATATCAGCCGCCCGTTTGACGCCCGTGTCGTGCGCCGTCGTGTAAGCAACACTATCCGTCTGTACGCCAAACAGCGCCGCCTGACGAGCCTGCTGTCCCAGCAGTACAACGAGCGCGTCAAGAACAGTCGCATGCTCATCGACATCATGACCGGCGTCATGGAGCTTCGCAACGGCGAGAGCGGCAGACACGTTACGAACATCGAGAAGCTGACCGAGCTGCTGCTTGGCTGTCTGGTCCAGCGTAGCGACACCATCTCCCTCGACAATGAGGAACGCTCCACGATTGCCCTGGCTTCGGCGCTGCACGATATCGGCAAGATGTCGATTGACGATGCAATTCTCAACAAACCCGGGCGCCTTACGCCCGAGGAGTTCGAGATTATGAAGACGCATACCACGATGGGCGCCGACATGTTGCTTGAGCTGGGCCGCCATCACGTCGGCAATGCGCTTATGGAATATGCGTACCAGATTGCGCGTTGGCATCACGAGCGCTGGGACGGCAAGGGCTATCCCGATGGCCTTAAGGGCGACGATATCCCCATCGCCGCGCAGGTGGTTTCGGTGGCTGACGTGTACGATGCCCTGACGAGCGTGCGCGTGTACAAGGACGCTATCCCGCACGAGGAGGCGATCCAGATGATCCTGGACGGTAAGTGCGGCACCTTTAACCCGCTGTTGCTCGACTGCCTGCTCGAGGTGCAAGACCGTATTGCCGAGACGTTGGCACGCCCCGCCGACGTCGTCGCGTTTCCCACGATTTAGTTTGACCAAAGGAGTTTAAATCCATGATTTCCATGCGTGAGGCGTATGAGAAGATCGGCGCCAATTATAATGACGCGTGCGCTCGACTGATGGGCGAGGAGATGCTTGCCCGCTTTGCCCTCAAGTTTTTGGATGACGAGAGCATGGACAAGCTGGAGGCCGCCATGGCGGCAGGAGACGCCAAGAGCGCGTTTATGGCGGTGCATATGCTCAAGGGCGTGAGCCAGAACCTGGGATTCGATAATCTGTACGAGCCGGCGGTCGTGGTAACCGAAGCGCTGCGCGGCGCCGATGCCGTTGACGGCGCTCGCGAGGGAATGCATGAGCTGCAGCAGCAATATGCGGCTACGATGTCGGCCCTGCGCGAGGCGGCCGAATAAGAGCTTGCGGGCCTTGATGACTATGAGAGTGGATAATCTCCCGTTTTAGGCCCGGTGGCGGCCTCAAAGTGGGAGATTATCCACTCTCGTTCGATATGTGTCCAAAAATTCACTCTCACCCTTTCTGATTAGTGAATGGCCTATGCGCACTGGCGGGGCTTTCCGCATGCAATCCATATCGTTGTTCGATAAACTGTTCGAATAACGATAGAGTCGATGAGGGTGAGTGTATGTCCAACAGCGTTCAGCGTATGGCCAAGGCGGGCGAAAATATCAGGAAGCTTGGTTTTTGCATGGCAGCCGTTTTTGCAGGGATGCTCGTCGCTTTTGCCGCGCTGGTTGTTTACGTGATCTGGTATGCGGTTGCAAACGTTGCTTCTGTCGATGCTTTCGGTGTCGTGACGCTTCTCAATGGCGGGTGCATCGTTATCCCAAGCGGACTGTGCCTGGCACTCGTCGTGGGTATTTCGCTTGTCGTTCTGTGCGGGATCAGCCGTAACATCTCGCGAGGCGTCTCGCCCTTTACCAAGACGCATGTGCGGCTTATCCGTGTTCTCGCGCTGGCCTTTGCTGTTAACGCCGCGGTTTCGCTTGTTGGTGCCTATGGATCGGTCAATCTCACCATTGGCGGACTGGAGCTTTACATCGTGCCTCATTCCTTCGTTATTGAGATTTGCCAAGGCGCTACCTTTGATGCGGGGTCGTTTATCGGCGCAGTTGTCTGTCTGTTTATCTCGGCGATCTGGAGTTATGCCTCGCTGCTCCAAGAGCAGTCTGACGAGCTTGTGTAGGAGGAAACATGAGCTATCTCATCATCGAGCTTGAGACGCAGCTGCTTAAGACCGGAAAGACCAGCGCCGATCTGATTCGGGCGACGGGGCATACTCCGGCTAATATTTCAAAGCTTAGAAACGGAAAGATAAAAGCTATTCGCCTAAAGACGCTTCTCGATATCTGTGATGAGCTTGATTGTCAACCGGGAGATATTATTCAGCGCGTGAGCGAGAAAGAGCTTGAGGAGCTTATTGTCGAGCGCGCAAAAAATGTCGTGAGACAGATGCGGGATGTCGGAGGCAACGAGGCGTCGCTTCCGACATCAGTTTTTGCTGTAGATTTGAGCGACGAGTAGCATAAAGCGAACGACTATAACGAAATATCAGCGTAAAGGGGCCCGTGTCTAACACGGGTTCTTTCTTTTAGATTATCTTGACAAATAAGAGTTATCGAAAAACAATAACAACCGATGAAAACGATAAAAAAGAAGGAACGATTTGAGCGGTTTTGATATCAAACAGAACGGGAGGCCAATGAACGCATCAGCGATAAAGTTATCAAAGGTGTCAAAGCGCTATGGGAAACGGCGTGTGCTGCATGATGTTTCCTTCGAGGTGCACCAGTCTGAGCTCTGCGCCCTTGTTGGTGCAAATGGAGCGGGCAAAAGCACGCTCATTAAAATCGTATTGGGCCTCTGTGAGCCATCGTCGGGGAGCGTGGAGCTCTTTGGAGGCAAGTCGAAAAGAGAGCTCAGCCTGATGCGGGCGCGTGTCGGCTATGTGCCAGATTCCAGCGGAGCATACCAATCCCTCAGCGCGGTTGAGAATCTTCGGATCCGATGTGCGGAATGGGGGCTTGATGAGAATCGTGAGGTTCCTCGCGTTTTGAACCTAGTTGGACTGGATGCCGATGAAAAAAAGAGCGTGAGCAGTTTTTCTCTGGGAATGAAACGGCGACTGGATATAGCTACGGCTTTGTTGGGCGACACCGACTTGCTGATTTTCGATGAGCCGGCAAATGGATTGGATCCGTTGGACATCGAGAGTATATGGACCCTTATCGGTCGATTGAATCGGGAACAGGGCAAAACCATGCTTATCTCTAGCCACGACTTGGATGAGCTGGCATCGGTTGCAACAAGCTGCCTGTTTCTTCATGACGGCGAACTGCTGAAAAAGGAATCTATGGATGTCATAAGGGACGAGGTGCCATCCCTAAAAGAGTATTACAGGCGCTTGATGAAGGCGGTCTCGCTATGAAGCGGGCGATCCATCCCATAAAGGCAGATATGATGCGTTTGCACAGGATGTTTCCGGCGAAGTTTGGTCTTGCGCTTATGCTGGCGTTCGGCCTTCTCTTCGGCATCTTTCTAAAAAACGGAACAACGTTGCTCGCCTTTGGCAATAGCGTTTTTGGGGAGGATATTGGCTTCTGCTGGAATGTAATTGATCCTTCTGCACCCGATGAGTCCCTTGTGCGCAGTGCTTTTGCCGGCACGTCTCTGTTCGTTCCGCCCATCGTTTGCCTGGCGATTTTACAGGAGCGCGGCTATGAAGAGGGGCACCGAATTTCTTCAGCAAGAGGTCTTACCCGCTTTAATGGGGTCCTAGCACATGTGCTTTCGTCTGCTTTAATAATTGGCGCAGCATATAGTGCGCTTGCCTTCTTCTTTTTGCAATAGCGATAACACGTGGAGGGCAAAACTATGCGCATAGCATGCTGGCTGCATTTTTGCCCGCAATGATAATCAACGCCGTATTGGTGATATCGGTTGCGTTGGAGACGGTAACCATCTATCGGATTACAAGCAGCGCTGTATTTAGCGGGGCTGTGATAATAATCGGGTTTGTCATGAGCTTGACGCTCTACGGAACTTACCTTCAGGCGCCCATACCGTCCTTGCGATGGATTTTCCTTCTTCCGGGGCCGTATCTTGGAGTCGGAAGTGCTCTTGGGTATAGCGATATGGGGCAGCTGACGCTTCTGGGATATGGCGTGGCAGCCAGCTGTCTATCGGTATTGATTTACGCTCTCGTGAGCTTTCGCGCTGGGGGTGTGTTCAATGGCTTGTCAGATTAAAAGACTTCTCCAGTCAGAATGGAAGCATGCGAGCAAATGGACGTACGCCTTAATCCTGGTAATTTATGCGTGCATGGTGGTATTGCAGCTTAATTCTTTCCCGATGTGGTTCTGTAGTCTCCGTGAGAACAGTTTCTTGGGCTTTTTCCCAGACCCGACACTTCGGCTATCGGCAGAGGATGTCCTTCTATTTGGTAATGCAGAGGTTTTCCGCGGTCTGCTGTTCAACGTGGCCCCGTTGGCTCATGCATTGTTCTTTCCGTTCATCGCGGCTTGCATTGTGCCGCGCTTTGTCAGTTCGGGCTTTATTGAGGAACCGTGGGGG
>DBEWTR010000155.1:0-1634 GCA_048205775.1 Collinsella sp.
GACCTGCTTGCGCTCCACGGGCACACGCTCAGGCACCTTCTCCTCAGTCAGTGCCGCGCGCACGCTCTCCTTGATGACCGGCTCGTCCTCAAAGACCTCGTCGACGATATCCCAAGGCGGCAGCTCCTCGTCATCCTCGACCTTCTCGGCAACAGCAGCCTTAACCTTGGCGAGCGCTACGGCCGTATTGGCACCGTGCTCCTCGGCGACTTCCTCGACCACACGCGTCACGGTGTCGATGACTTCCTTGCCCGACACGCCCGTGTCGCACTGCAGCAGGCCATCGGGGATAAGCATACGGTCCTCGCCGGCAATCTTGCGTTTCTTGTCCACATAGCCGATCTCCATGGTGCTTGCACGCACGATTGCATAGCTCGGCACCTTTTGCGAGGGATTCGGCAGAATGGCGTAGTGGCGCGCAATGTCGTTGCGCACCTCGCCCTCTTCGCGACCTACCTCGTGCATAAAAGCCTGCTTGGAGCCCAGCAGCATCACGGCAAACCAGCGGGCATCCTCATCGTCATCAAAGTCCGCCACAAGCACGTCAGTGGACTCGGCTTTCTCGGCCTTGGTAAGTTCGGAAGAGATGAACTCCGCAATCTGCTGAGACAGATCCACGAACTCACGCTCACCAAAGAAATAGCCCTTGAGCTCGCCGCCGAATGCGGAGTTCTCGGCAAACGTGGCGCGTTTATTGTCGGCCGAGGTGCGTGCGCGGCGCAGATGCGTGGTCACGAAGTTGCGCACGGTACGGCTCTCGATATCGAGCTCTCGCTGGCTCATGACGTTGACGGCAGAGTCAAAGTCCAGGATATGCAGAATCGCGTGATTGATTTTCATATACGGCATTCCGTTCTAGATCGATTTCGGCACGAACCAGTATAGCGGTCGATCCCGCCCCAGGCGCATCGAAGATTGGTGCATCGGGGACAGGTTGCTTTGTATCAATGGCTAGCGCAGGAGCTCGGACTGCCAAGCCTCGAGCTGTTCTGCCAAACTCTTGCCGGCAGCGGGCACGTCGATCTGGGGTCGTTTGGGCAACAGTGCGCATTTAAGGATCGCCACGATGGTCTGCGAGATAAAGCGTCGCGTATCTTTGTCAAAGCCTTGCGCAGCCTGGAGCATCACGGGCAGGCTCTCGCGCAGATTCCCAGCGATATCCGCAAACCGCTCAGCACCCGTAGCCTCAAGCACGGAGAACAACGCATCTACAAAACGCTCGCGCTCGTTAGGCGACACCGCAAGCAGCATCTCGCGAATGGAGCCATCAACGTATCGAGCACCGGCGGACAGGCGCTCACAGTACACGAAGTCGCGACCATCAACCACCCAGCTAAAGGGATTATGCTGAAGCAGGCTGAACTCGGTGCTCTCAACGATGGCATAGTCCTCCTGTGTCTCGAACATCATGCCAAAGATCGACGACCGAGGTAGCGTCTTGTCGATTCGACCGGATAGATCGGCGAAGGCGTTGCCGCTCAGAAACTCCTCGACGAAGCCCGGACCATCATGGGAATACGCCCGTTCGATTCGCTCACGGGCGACATCGGGGCACATCGCCGCACCGTACACCGCAAGGTTTCCACCCTTGGAATGACCTCCGCACAAAAGCGGCGCGTCAATCGCATCCGCCG
>DBEWTR010000157.1:0-8884 GCA_048205775.1 Collinsella sp.
CGATAATGGCGATGGCGCTCACCGGCTTAAAGTCGGGAATGGGCCCAAACAGGATGCGCCCCGCCGCCGCCAGCGCCGCCAGCACCAGCGTGGGCATAATCTGGCGCAATCCCGGACGAGATGCCTCGTAACCCGCAAAGAACAGCGCGAGCACCAGCGCCACCACGACAAGCATGGCAAGCGCCGCCTGCTCAACACCCGCCAGCAACGCCGCAGCCATTACCGCCGGCACCGCCAACAACAGCGGGATCTCCAGTTTTGCAAGCAAACGCGAGAAACGACAGTCCGTCATCCCATCACGCCCTATAGAACACGTTGTCGGCAAAGAAGTCGGCCGGCGGCTCCATGCAGGCAATCTCGCCGTCAAACATCATGGCGACGTCGTCGGCTACCTGCTCGGCAAAGTCCAAATCGTGCGTAGCCATGATGGCGGTGCCGCCAGCCTTCGCATGGTCACGCAGGGCGCGGGCGATGATGCGGCGGCTGAACAGGTCTAGACCCTTGGTGGGCTCATCGAGCAATAGCAGTTCGGGGCCGATTAGCAGCAGTTTTGCCAATGCAAGCAGTTGACGCTGCCCGCCCGAAAGATCGTACGGATGGCGTCCATCCAGACCCGACAACCCCAAGCTCGCCGCACGCTCCCGCGCCACGGTCTCGTCATATCCGCAGGTCGAAGCCCATTCCATCAGCTCGTCGCGAACCGTATCGGCAACCAGCAATGCTTTGGGATTCTGAGGCAGCAGCGCCGCCGAGGCCGCTCCGCGCACCATGCGGCCGCGCTGCAGCTTGGCGGTCTTCGCCAGCACCGAGAGTATCGTCGACTTACCGCATCCGTTGCCGCCCACGATCGCATGCACCGCACCGGCCGAAAACGCCACGTCGAGCCCGCGCAGCACCCAACCGCCCGCGCGATCGTAGCGAAACCAGCCTTCCGACAGGGTGGTAGCCGACCCGCCGTGCATTTTTTGGAGTATTCTGCTTCCATCCGTGCGCGGGAAGGCTTCCGAGCCATTCTCGAGCGACGTTTGCGCCACAAATTCGGACGATTTGTCCAATTCTGAACTTTTTTTCGCGCTCGATACGTCCCCGGGCGGCTCCAGAGAGCCCAAATTGTCCTCACGCCTGCTGAATACTCCGTTTTTTGCACATCGGATGGCACCCCACCCCAACATGTCACCGGAAAACAGCGATTCTCGGCGTCCCAAAGAAGCCATATCCGCCACCTCGCGCACGCGACCGTCCTCAATCCGGTACGCACGCGTCGCGTATTCGAGCATTGGGCGCGGCTGATGCGTCGCCACAACAACCGTGCAGCCCAGCTCGCGATTCACACGAAACAGCGCGTGCAGGAAATTCTTCTCAGCAACGGGATCGAGCTGAGACGTGGGCTCGTCGAGCAGCAGCACGCGCGGGCGTAATGCCAGCACAGCCGCCAGCGACAGCAGCTGTTTGCGTCCGCCCGAAAGCGTATCGGTGTCGCGGTGGAGCCAATCTTCCAGCCCAAAGAAATAGCTGGTCTCAGATACGCGACGGCGCATCTCATCACGCGCTAGCCCCAAGTTTTCCAGACCAAACGCCATCTCGTGCCACACGGTCTCGCACACGATCTGGTTCTCGGGGTCCTGAAACACATAACCCACGCGCTCCGCCGATGCCCGCACGTCCATGTCGGCAATGTTCTCGCCCAGCACGCGCGGCTCGCCGGAGAGCGTACCCGCCGGCGCGATCTCGGGCTTGAGCAGCGACAGCAGCGTCGACTTGCCCGAACCGGTACCGCCAACAAGCAGCGCAAATGCACCTTGGGGAACAGACCAGTCGAGCCCCTCGAGCACCGCAGCATCAGTATCGGGGTAGGAAAAGCTCAGGCTCCGCACCTCAATCGCCGGCATATCCGGGCCGCACGCCGCGCCCGACACCGGGCCCCTATCCAACCGAGCCATCAGCCAAACCTCTTCTCATCAATCGCGTGCAACGTGCAAGGCAGCACCATCCAGGCAGCGTACACAACATAGCCCGGCCACGGCGCCGGCACCGAGAGCTGCGGATAAAACGAATACTGCGTCGTCGCGGTCCACGCCACCGCCACCGCGGCGGCGCCAAACAGCGCAAGCCCAACCAGCGCGGCAACATCGCCGCGCCCCAGCCGATACCGCGCATACGTCGTTCGACGCGTCGCGGCGCCCCACCCACGGGAGCGCATGGCGTCCGCGCGCTCCAGCGAATCTTCCATGCCCCAGCCCATCAACACGCTCGACGCCCGCAGGCGCGATCGCACGGGATCGGTGGGCGCGCGGCCCGGCACATCAATCGCATCCTGCACCGCCAGCACCGTACGACCGCGGCGTAAAAACTGCGGGATAAGCCTCATGCACATCGAGATCATGAGCGCAATCACCGGTGCGGCATTGCCCAGCAGCGCGAGCACCTTGTCGTATTCGAGCATCGACGCCGCGGCCTCAAACCACAGCACGCTCGCCACAAACAGCCCGCCCATGCACAGGCCGTATACCATGCTTTCCAGATACACCGCGCGCATGCCAATACGGAACAGCTCCGTCGAGCCCGAGGCGCTAAACAGCGGATTGACCAGCGCGATAATCAAAATCACCGGCAGCTGCCAGCGGAGTGCGCCCAGCGTGCGGGCAGCCCCGCGCGTCGCAAATCCATACGCCAGCCCGCCCGCAAGTGACAGCGCAATCAGCACCGGCTGCATCGAGAACATGGTGAGCCCCAGCGTCAGCACCATGTAGAGGGCCGGCACAGCCGGATGCGACATCGAGAATGCCGCGACGGGCTCGCCGCCAAACTCCTCTTGTATGTTGTCCACGGGCACCCCCGTCCCCTCGCTCAAACGACAGCTCCGCAGCACCGCCAACGCCGCACGCAAGCAGCGCAAACGCCACGCCGGCGGCACCGACATCGGCCGCCATGAGCCAATCGCTACGCGCTCAACATATGCCTGCGGTATCATATTGCGCCGTGTATCGTTTCCAAACACACGTCTCTATAACGTAACAGGAGATCACATGGACGCAACCGCAATTATCCTCGCTGCCGGCGAGGGCACCCGCATGAAGTCGAACCACTGCAAGGTTTCGCACAAGATCCTGGGCAAGCCCATGGTCCAGTGGATCGTCGACGCCACCATCAAGGCCGGCTGCAGCCGCGTCGTGGTCGTCATCGGCAGCCACGCCGACGAGATGCGCGCCCTCATCGACGGCGCCTATGCCAACAGCGCCACCAAGGTCGAGTGCGTTGAGCAGACCGAGCGCCTGGGCACCGGCCACGCCGTGAAGGTCGCGCTCGAGGCCTGCGGCATCGCGCAAGGCCCGGTCGTCGTGCTCAACGGCGACCTGCCGCTCATCACCGCCGACACCGTCGCCAAGTTCGCACAGACCGTCGCTACCGGCGAGCTCGCCTGCACCGTCATGACCATGACCCCGCCCGACCCCTTCGGCTACGGCCGCATCAAGCTGGGCGCCGACGGCCAGATCGAGCGCATCATCGAGCAGAAGGACTGCACGCCCGAGCAGGCCGCCACGCTGCTGGAGTGCAACGCCGGCTGCTACGCCTTCGACGGCGCGCAGCTCGCCGCCCACATCAACGAGATCGGCAACGACAACGCGCAGTCCGAGTACTATCTGCCCGACATGCTCGAAATCCTCAAGGGTCACGGCCAGGCGGTCTCCATCTTCCACTGCGATGACTACCGCGACGGCCTGGGCGTCAACAGCCGCATCCAGCTCGCGCAGCTCACCGCCATTGCGCGCGACCGCATCAACGAGCACTGGATGGCCGAGGGCGTCACGTTCATCGATCCCACGCAGGCCTGGATCGGCCCCGACGCCGTTATCGGCCGCGACACCGTCGTGTGGCCGCAGACGCATCTGATCGGCCACGTCACCGTGGGCGAGGAATGCCAGCTCGGCCCCAACAGTCGCCTCACCGACACCACCGTCGGCAGCGGCTGCACCATCGATGAGACCATCGCCATCGAGGCCGTCATCGAGAACGGCGTCGACTGCGGCCCGCGCGCCTACCTGCGCCCGGGCACCCACATGCTCGACGGCTCCAAGGCCGGCACGCACGTGGAAATCAAGAAGTCCACGATCGGCGAGGGCTCTAAGGTGCCGCACCTGTCCTACATCGGCGACACCACCATGGGCTCCGGTGTCAACGTGGGCGCGGGCTCCATCACCTGCAACTACGATGGCGTGCACAAGCACAAGACCGTCATCGGCAAGGATGCCTTCATCGGTTCCGACACCATGATGGTCGCGCCCGCCCAGATCGGCGACGGCGCGCTTGTGGCCGCCGGCTCCGTCATCACCGAGCCGGTCCCGGCAGATGCACTCGGCCTGGGCCGCGCCCGTCAGGTAAATATTGAGGGCTGGGCCGCCAATTACCGCCGCCGTCTGCACGAGGACGACAAGGCATAACGTTTTACCAAGCATCTAAGGAGCTGTTCCATGGGGGGGCGGCTCCTTTTTCTATCGTGACCTGCGCGGCCGGATGAGTGGTCGGTTCGTGTCCGTTGGCGGTAAAGACGTTATCAAGACTCGATAAACCCCGCCGCGCGGTTACAATGCAACAAGGCATCTATATGGCATTCGATATAAAGGAGAAGGGTAATGCCGATTAATGATCCCGAGAAGTCGGAGAATATGCGCAAGTCCATCCGCGTGTATTCCGGTTCCTCCAACCGTCCCCTCGCTCAGAAGATCGCTGAGTACCTTGGGGTCGAGCTTTCGGGCCTTACGCTAAAGCAGTTCGCCAACGGTGAGATTTACGCCCGCTACGACGAAACCGTCCGCGGCGCCGACGTCTTCCTGATTCAGTCCGTGGCCGGCGGCAACGTCAACGACATGCTCATGGAGCTGCTCATCGCCACCGACGCTGCCAAGCGCGCATCCGCCCGCTCCATCACCGCCGTCATCACCCACTACGGCTATGCCCGCCAGGACCGCAAGGCCGGCCCGCGTGAGCCCATCACCGCCCGCCTCGTCGCCAACCTGCTCGAGCGCGCCGGCGTCAACCGCATCATCACCCTCGACCTGCACCAGGGCCAGATCCAGGGCTTCTTCGATATCCCGGTTAACCACCTGTCCGCGCTGCCGCTGTTTGGCCAGTACTACAACGACATGCACTTCGACACCGACAACCTGGTTGTCGTCTCCCCCGACGTGGGTCGCGCCAAGGCCGCCAAGAAGCTGTCCGACATGCTCGGCTGCGACCTGGCCATCGCCCACAAGGGCCGTCCGCGCCACAACGCCGCCGAGGTCATGGGCATCATCGGTGACATCAAGGGCAAGACCTGCATCATCAACGACGACATGATCGACACCGCTGGCACCCTGTGCGCCAACGTCAAGGAGCTCAAGGCTATGGGCGCTGGCGATATCTACGTCTGCGCCACCCACGGTATCTTCTCCGGTCCGGCCATCGAGCGTCTGAACGACGCCCCGATCGTCGAGTGCCTCGTCACCGACGCCATTCCCGTCGAGGTCGGCGGCAAGATCAAGACCATCTCGGTCGCCGAGGAGTTCGCTCAGGCCATCTCCGCCGTTTACCACGAGGAGCCCGTCTCCACGCTCGTCGGCGGCGACTTCGCGCTGTAATCCAGCGTGCATCTCATCATCTTTGGTGTTTTTAAAGGGTCGGAAGCTCGCTTCCGACCCTTTTTCTACCCCTCGACAACCTTCCCTGGACAATTAGTTCAGATACGTATTTTTTTAAAGCTCCAAAGGCCGTTCTGAGCTCCCCGGCGAACGCCATACTGCCCAAAGCTCATCGCTTTCGAGTACGACCGCCGCATATTTACCCTCAAATCGCCCTAGAAAGCCCTTAGAAACGCCTCGAACGCCCGCCGTCTTATACGTATCTGAACTAACTGTCCAGTAGCTATCGTCAACCTTCGCGGCAGAGCTCAATTTCCTGCAATCCCCTCAACCGATTCCACCGATTTCATAACACCCAGCCGTTCATGGCGCGCAGCGCCCCGCTGAGCGAAAAGAACGGTATGGCGGTCGCATTCTGCCGCCAACTTAGTACGTTATAGCTATGACGACCGTGATTTCACATCTCTCCGCCCTCAGCGCAATTCGTCGCGCACGACGGGCGTACTCTGCCCTACCCTGGGACTCCGTTGATAGCGAACAGCAAGCACAGGCCTTGGCTGGCTGCATTCCCAACAATGACGCGATAGACTTTGGCGCACTTTCGATACTCGACGCCTGGAATGAAGGTGATTCCGAACTGCTCGATCTTCTCGTTTCAAACGAAGACAACAGGCGCCCCGACAAGCGACTTCTTCAGCATATTCTCTCCACTCCTCTTCCTGAAGGTGCAATTATGCACGTCGAGGCCGACATCTACGCAACGTCTCCTGCCATGACAGCCATGCTTTGTTCCAAAAATGAATCAGTCGCCAAAACCTTGATGCTCCTTATGGAGCTGCTCGGAACCTACTCACTTCCGCCCGAGGCAACTTACCCCATCGCCTACGACGACACGTGGCCCAAGGCCAACAGCTTCGAAGCGATGGACGACCTCGATTGCCAGGGCGACCAACCGACACCCGAAAAGCCAGCCGAAACACGCTACGAACAGGCACACTATAGATGCGAACCCGCTACAACCATCGAAGAACTCGAGGCAGTCGCACGGTTTGCCAAAAGTAGTTCCTACGCCTCGTTTCGTACGGCTGTCAAACTCGCCCGGGCCGGATCCGCATCCCCAGCGGAATCATTGATGTTCGCCGTCCTGGGCGCGCCCATGCGCTTTGGCGGATTCGGGTGTTGCAGTTTGCCCATGGGAGGCCTGCTGCTCAACTATCGTGTCGATTTCGACACCCTTGCGGTCAACATGTCCTCGGGCATCCCCTACGCCATCTGCGACTTATATTGCCCGGCCGCCGGAATCGACAACGAATACAACGGAATTGGACATGAGCTTCAAAACGCCCGCATCCACGATGGCAGTCGCAACAATGGCCTTAAAGCCATGGGTATCCACGTCCTGGTTATCAATCGTGACCAAATGAAGGACCTTGTTGCACTCGAAGCCTTCGCCCAGACGATGCATCGACTTGCGGGGGTTCGATTCCGCTACCGCATCAAGGGTTATCGCAAGCGTCAGGCTGCCTGGCTCAACGCCCTGCGGGCCGGAATCGGCCTCGCGCCGGTCTAAAAGACTTTTACCCAGTGTTACCTAGCATGGCTGGACAGTTAGTTCAGATTTGTATAAAAAGACGGCTAATATCGAGGTAGTTTGCCGCCATCCCGGCGCCAGTCACCTCATTTGAAGACTCTAAAGATCTGAAATAGCGCAAAATGTGCTCCCCAAAGCGCCGTGGCAGTTCCGCGGTCCCAATTTTGACAGTCAAAGACCTCTTGGTTTATACAAATCTGAACTAACTGTCCACCCCGGCTTCTGACGACTGCCCAAACGCCCTCATACAGCCTCAATCACCCGCCATTTGACAGCAGCAACGGGGTCGCTCACCATAGCAGGCGACAAATCAACGAAAGGATGAACATGGCAGCTGCACAGCCGCTTAAGATTCGCATGGTTGCCGGACTTGGCAACCCGGGCGATGAGTATGCCGAGACCCGCCACAACGCCGGCTTTAAGGCAATCGACGAGCTGGCCCGTCAGGCCGGCGTCACGTACTGGAAAAACCAGGCCGGTGCCGAGGTCGCGCTCATCAACATCAACGATCCCGAGGAAGAGGGCGGCAAGCGCCAGATTGTGCTGGTCAAGCCGCAGTCGTACATGAATACCTCGGGCGGTCCCATCTCCAAGCTCTGCCGCGAGTACAAGATCAAGGCCGAGGAGCTGCTCGTAATCCACGATGAGCTCGATATTCCCGCCGGCGACGTGCGCGTTAAGGTGGGCGGCGGCCACGCCGGTCACAACGGCCTGCGTTCCATCATCGACAAGATGGGCAGCCGCGACTTCAGCCGCATCCGCACCGGCATCGGCAACCCTCCCGGCAAGATGGCCGTCGCCGACTACGTGCTTAAGCAGCTGCGCGCCCGCGAGGCCGAGGATTTCCAGGACACCTGCGCCCGCGCGGCCGACGCCGCCGGCCTGGCGATCGTGCATGGCGTGATCTATGCCCGCGATCACGTAAACGGCGCCGCCTCCGCCAACGGCAAGCACTAAAACCTACCATTTTGGGACAGGTTTATTTTGGCAGGTTTTACCTGCGGAAACGCCCCAACCGCAGCATCGCAATCAACCGCTCGCCGCCATACACACATAACACCCCAAGGGGGCCGGCCTCATCACAACCCGAGGCCGGCCCCCTTGCCGTTTTACCCTCTAAAACTGACCAAAATAAACCTGCCCCTATTTGGTAGGCCGAAGTGGATAAACCGGTTGATTTTCAATCTCAACGCAACAGCCTGAACGGACCCCGCGTTTCCGCAGCTAGCGCAACGCGGAAATAGCTCCCGGCACCTGGCCATCACTTCGTTTCTGCAGGTGGAGGGGCTGTGGAGTCCGGTGCCCCCATGCCGCCGCCGCATGCTCCGCCAGCCCGCCGCGCAGCCGTTCCGGACTCAGCGCAACGGGCCCTCCGGCCCATGTCCCGGCCCGCCGCCTATCCCGCCAGCGGCCCCTCGCCCCTCGCGGCCCTGGCCCTTTCGATGCAGCCGGGCGTGAGGTCGAGCTCGCCGGGCGCCAGCTCCTCTATCCCGAACGCGTCCATGAGGGCGGAGGCGTCCTCCCCGAGGGCCATCCGCAGCACGCGCGCCGGCGTCAGGAACCCGAGCGCCCCCCTCGGTTCGGAGTTCACCTGCGACATGAGCAGCGCGCAGTCCGCCGCCGTCAGCCGGTCGAACCTGGCCCCGGCGCCCTTGGGCAGCAGCTTCCTGATCTC
>DBEWTR010000169.1:0-2233 GCA_048205775.1 Collinsella sp.
GAGGCCTCGTGAAGCGGATGGTACGAGCCGATGATCCAATCGAGCGGAGCGACTTCTAGTAGCTCATTAAAGCCCAAGCTGCTCATCCATTGCGCATAGGCCAAAACCCAGCCCGCCCAATACTGAGGCGAACGGTCGAACGGATAGGTCTCCCTGCATTCGACGGGGGCCAGTCCCGCATGGGCGATAATATCGCGCGCGAGCTCGTCGCCCGCCATGCCGCAGACGACGCGAGGCGTACCGCGCTCAAACTGTTTCATCTCAAAAGTGTTCGACAGGATGGCCGTCAACTCGGCCGGAGTCAGCCCTTGGTCACAGAGGGCAAAATCGACCGCCTCGCCCAGCGTTCTCATGGCATCCTCGAGATACATCTCACTGTAGGCGTGGATCATCGTCCGTCATCCCCTCTCGAATGATATCGACGATACGGATTCCCTCAAATGGATTTTCGGCAAGTGGCTGCCGATATTCAATACTGGCTTCTAAGACTCTCCGAGTTCGGAAGTATGCGGCAAAATCCAGACTTATTGACCACGCTGGAGCACACCAACGCCTCTGCCTGCGGTTTCTTTGCGCGAAAAGGCCGGTGTGGTCGGGGTTTCCGGAATTTGCCGCATACTTCCGTTTTGAGAGTTCGGAAGTGCGGGGAAAGACCGAGTTCCGCCAACCAGACCCCGGTTATACCCTTCCGTGACCTGCGGTTTTGACGCCAAAATTTGGTTTGTGCTCGGCTGGTTGTGATTTTTCCCCGCACTTCCGGAAATGGGCGTTATGGCTGTGTTGTGCACGGCAAGAAAAGCGCCGAGAAAAGGGCAATCAAGCGGCAGCCGGTAGTCTTGGGAAGCGTTATGGGTATTGCGGTGGCTGTAAGCCTTTACCGGATGAGGTCTGCCAGGCACAACTCGCCCTTGGGGATCTTCGAAAGTCGCTTGTATTCCCTGGCGGCTGCCGTAAGCGAATCGGCATCCCAATAACTTTTGAGGAAGCCTTCCCTCTTTACCTCGTGCATGCCGAGCTCCTGTTTGCAGAAGTCGCTCGGTTTCATGCGTCCGCCGTGCCAGCGTCTCCACGAGCCCTCTCGAATAATGGCCAGCACCTCTATCTCGGGATGGGTCACGTAGCTAACCACCGGGAAGCGGCCGGCGTACAGGTTGCCGAGTTTGAAGCGTTCTTTCCTCGAGTCCAGCACCCTGACGATGCAGACTGACCAGTCATAGTCTAAGTCGAGGTAGTTATCTTGGATATCGGAGGCTTTGCGCAGGCGGGTGACGTCCACGACATCGGCCTCTGAAAAGACGAGCGCGTCCGCCTCGAGGAGAATGTCCACGGCCACCTGTTCCGCTGTTCCCTCGCAGGAGATGATCGGATGATATCCCGCAAAGTGAAAACCGTTATCACCGCTCATCGGACACCTCCTCTGCGACGAGCTCTTTAAGCGCGCGCACGTCGGCGTAGCGCGGAGCGGTCCCCTTCACAAAGTTCGAGGCGAATACCTCCGATTTCTTGTTCTCGATGCGTTTCACGCGGTCGGCGTACTTCACCACGCGCGCACCGCTGTTGCGTCGGGCGAGAAAGAACACGTTGTCCTTGCGGTGCACGTGATCGAGGAGCTGCGGGTAGTGAGTCGTGAAAACCAGCGTCGCGCCGTTGGGGTTGGTCCCGCGGGCGGCAAACAGATCAAGCACGACGTTAACCAGTTGGCGGTTAAGGTGGTTCTCCACCTCGTCGACTAAAAGGTAGCCGCCGGAGCGCAGGACCCTCATTGCGCGCTGCACCAGCCCTAGGCCACGTACAGTGCCGGAGGAGAGCACCTCGGTGAGCCCCCGCTCGGAGATCGTGATGGGCTCGCGACCTGTAAACGTCAGTACGAAGGCGCGACCGGAGTCCCGGACCTCGAGGTGCTCGATGCCAGAGTCGAAAACACGAAGCACGTCGTCGAGACCGTTGAATTGCTCAGTGAGGCGGAAGCCACCGTCGCGCAATGCTATCGCTCGGATGCGATGGCCGAAGTCCTTGGCGAGCACAGCGGCTGCGACGGAAACGTCAGGCGGCGTAAGCGCCGCCCAAGAGTCCGGCATCTGAGCACGGTCGCACAGCGGGGACGCGAGTTTCTCGATTTCGGCCCAGGATGCCAGGGTCGAGCGCTTGAGGGCCTTGGCTGGCAGCGAAGAAATCACCTCATCGGAGAACGTCAGCTCGGGACCGTCGTCGCCTCCTTCGACGGTCTGCAGCA
>DBEWTR010000176.1:0-7889 GCA_048205775.1 Collinsella sp.
CGATAAGCGTCTTGATCATGGCGATCATGGGGCCGATCTCCTTGGTGGCGCGGGGGCGCACATCGGGATCGAGCACGTTGGCAGCGCGCATGACGCCAATGAACTTATCCGAGAACTCCGTTGCGACCTCGGCAGCCGTACGGCCCTGCTCGTTGGCGCGCTTGATGATCTTGTCATCGACATCGGTGAGGTTCTGGGCGAACGTGACCTCGTAGCCGCTCGCGATGAGCCAGCGACGAATTACGTCAAAGCTGATGAACGTGCGGGCATTGCCGATGTGGATGTTGTCGTAGACCGTGGGGCCGCACACGTACATGCGGACCTTGCCGGACTCGATGGGCTGGAACTCTTCCTTTTTATGGGTAGCGCTGTTGTAGATACGCATTCGTTACTCCTTAACGATTTTCTGTAGCAGGCAGACGGCCCAGGCGCCGATTCCCTCGCCTTGGCCTTCCCAACCGAGCTTTTCGGTCGTGGTGGCGGCGACGCCCACGTTTTCGACGTCAACGCCCAGGGCATGGGCAAGGTTGGCGCGCATGGCATCGCGGTGCGGGGTGATCTTGGGTTGCTGACAGGCAATGGTGCAATCGGCATCGACAAACTCAAAGCCCAGCTCGCGCGCGTAGTCCATCACGCGGGCGAGCAGCACCATCGAATCAGCACCCTCGTAGGCAGGATCGGTGTCGGGGAATAGCTTGCCGATGTCTCCCCCGCGGCAGGCGCCCAGAATGGCATCGGCCAAGGCGTGCGCGAGCACATCGGCATCCGAGTGGCCCAGCAGGCCGCGCTCGTAGGGAATGTCGACCCCGCCGATGATACATCGACGTCCCTCCACCAAACGGTGGACGTCGTAGCCGTGGCCAATGCGCAGGTTACTGAACATGGGGAAGGTCCTCTCCCTCGGCCATACGGCCAAGCAGAATCGCGGTTACGGGACGCAGGTCCTCGGGCACCGTCACCTTAAGGTTGTCGCGCGGGCTCTGGACGCAGCGGACGCGCCCACCCATGCGCTCGACCAGCGATGAATCGTCGGTACCGATAAAACCCTCGGCGATAGCAGCGGCGTGAGCGCGCTTCATGGCGTCGACGCTAAAAATCTGCGGCGTCTGCGCGGCCCAATAGAGCTCGCGCGGCGGCGTCTCGACGATATTATCGCCGTCGACGATCTTGAGCGTGTCGATCGCGGGCTGACCGCACACGACACCGTCGAGCGAGCGGTCGCCCATGAGCACGTCGATAGCGTGGTCGATGGCCTCGGTCGTAATGAGCGGACGAGCGCCATCGTGGATGGCGACATATTCGAAACCCGCCGGAACCGCATGCACGCCGGCACGGGTGGAATCCTGACGGGTATCGCCGGCATCGGCAAAGCTGATGGGCGTGTCATAGTCAAACGGGTCGATGGCAAGGCGGCGCATCTCGGCACGGCGCTCGGCAGGACACACCACCACGATGTGGCCGACCTTGTCGCTCCGATCGAACGCGCGGATGGACCAGCTCATGAGCGGACGGCCCGCCACGTTAACGAGCTGCTTGCCGCCGGGATTTCCAAAGCGCTGGCCGCTGCCGCCGGCAACGACCACGGCGCATACGGGCGCCATTATGCGTTCCCCTGTTTGGTGCCCTTCATGCGGTACAGGGAGTCCGCAAGAATGGCAGGGTTGTTGACGCCAAAGTCGCCCAGGCGCTCCGGATCCTCGCTGATGTCGTCCATGAGCTCCTGCAGCGAGCCATACTCGTCGACGATCTTCTCGGCCACGCCGTCGCGCACGACGGACACGCGCGAAAGCGTGCGAAGGCCCAGCGGCGTCATGACGGAGTCCTCGTCCAGGTCGTCGTAACCCAGAACCGCCGCCACGTGTTGCGGGTCGGACAGGTCCTTAGGCGTCATGCGAGCGAGCTCTGCACGAATCTTCTCGGCATTAGCCTCGGAGGAATCACTTGCATAGTCGCGAATCATCAGATCGTACTCGGTATCCATGCTGGAGCCGGCGAGCTGCTCGAGCTGCATCTGCACGAGCTTGCCCTGGTTGCCCAGCTTGACGATGCAATCCTTAAGCTCAGTCTTTGCCTGCTGCATGATCTCGAAGCTCGAGAAAATACCGGTAATGTCGGCGAGCGTAACGTAGTCGTCGAGCTCGAGGGCCGTCAGGCGCAGCAGGGAGCGATCGAGCGACTGACGGGTAGTCTGGAGCGTGGCGACGAGCTGGTTGACCGAGCTCATGATGGTGGTGACGGGCTGAATCTCGTAGCTCTTGCCGTGAACGTACACGTTGACGACGGCACGACGGGCCGAGACCGAGATCACGATGGCATCGGTGAGCACCGACATGCGAGCGGCGGTGCGGTGACGCATGCCCGTCTCACTCGTGGCGAGCGAGGGATCGGGATTGAGGTGGAAGTTGGCGCGCAGGATCTGGGTGAGGTCGCCATCGATAACGATAGCGCCGTCCATCTTGGAAAGCTCGAACAGGCGGTTCGAGGTGAACGAAATATTGAGCGGGAAGCCGTCGTTACCGGCAGCGAGCACGTTTTCGGTGTCGCCGACGCAGATAAGGGCGCCCAGGTGACCGGCGATGATCATGTCGAGGGCGGTGCGGATCGGCTGACCAGGTGCCGTCAGGCGGATGGCCTGTTCCATACGCTTTTGCAGCTCGTTCTTATCCAAGGCATCGCTCCCATCGTATACGCTCCATAAACGCCAAATAGTTTCTCACGGTTTGTCCCCGCAGCGCTTGCGAAATCCGATGCTTACAGAATGAGCGAACACCGCTTAGGTAGCTCATTTGAGACGGGGTTCTTTTGACTGCTCGTGTGGTAGCATCGGGTCTCATATAAATGAGGGAGTAGTCGCGTAATCGGGCTCGCCCGCAGAGAGGGAGCCAGACTATGGGACTCGCAGAGCTCGTGTTGCTCGCCGTTGGCCTTTCGATGGACGCCTTTGCCGTATCCATCTGCAAGGGTCTCGGCTTGAAAAAGATCAACCTTAAGGTCGCCGTGGTGCTCGGCCTGTTCTTTGGCGGTTTTCAGGCCGGCATGCCCGTAATCGGATGGGCGCTCGGCAGTCAATTCATGGGCATCATCGGACCCATCGACCATTGGATCGCCTTTGTCCTTTTGGCCTTCATCGGCGGCAAAATGCTGTGGGAGGCCTTTACCGAGGACGAGGATGAAGGCGACGGCAAGGATGCCGAAAAGATCGACCTGGCAGAATACCTGATTCTTGCCATTGCCACCTCGATTGACGCCCTAGCCGTAGGCATCTCGTTTGCGGCGCTCTCGGTTGACATCGTTCCCGCTGTATCGCTTATCGGCGTCACAACGTTTATCTTCTCCGTCGCCGGCGTAGCAATCGGCCACACCTTTGGCGCGCGCTACGAAAAACCCGCCACCATCGTGGGTGGCGTCGTGCTCATCCTCATCGGGCTTAAGATCTTGCTTGAGCATCTGGGGATTTTGGCGCTGTAACGCCAAGCACAATCACTCAAAACTCAATGCCAGCACAAGGCCTCATGCAGAGTTTTGCATGAGGCCTTTTCGTGCAGACTTTTGCATGTCATACTAATATGCAAAAGTCTGCACGTTAGGAGATCGCCGTGGATACCCTTCCCATCACCACACCGCGCCAAGCTGGCATCTACGTGCGCCAGGCACGCGAGGCTCAGGGTCTCACCCGTGCAACCCTCGCTAAAAAAGCCGGTGTTTCGGAGCGCTTGCTCGCATCGCTCGAGCTAGGAGACGCCACCGGCATTCGGCTCGACAAGTTGCTGACGATTTTCAATGCTCTTGGACTGGCACTCGCCGCTCAAGGGGATATCGGCGAAGCGAAAAACGAGCGACCAGTCGACGCGCCGCATGCCAATCCGCTGCCTCGCAGCATCCCCAGGCGCCATCACACTCAACGTCCTCATCATCGCAACCGTCGTAGTACCCCCATTCCGGCTCTTGCAGATGCCCCCTTTACATCCGCACTCTACGACGAGGTCTTCGCCGATTTCGCCATGTCCAATCTCGGAGTCTCGATTGCCGCAAACGCATCTAACCAAACCAAGCCCGAAGGAAAATAGCCAATGGCCAGAACATCACTTCGGACCATTATTTGCGGCGTACCTGCGGGAACGCTCACGCAAGATGAGAACGGTCTTATCAGCTTTACCTACGATCATGACTATGACGGGCCAGCCCTATCGACCAACATACCCGTATCGAATCGCACATACGGACAACAGGTCATGAATCCGTACCTGTTTGGCCTTCTACCCGACAGCGAGGACCAACGAAAAGCGATTGCCACCGAATTCGACGTTAGGCCCAACAGCCCCGTTGCGTTGCTCAGCCATATCGGACTCGACTGTCCGGGCGGAGTGCAGTTTTGTGCCGAAGAAGATGCCGACGCCGTCCTGCATCGCGCCGGCGAATACCGCCCTATAGACGACCACGAAATTGCTCTCCGTCTCAAGTCGATCAGAGATGACCGCGATGCATCGTGGATGGGTCTAGATGAAAGCTGGTCACTTGGAGGCAACCAGGGCAAGTTCGCGCTCGCGTTCATAAACGGCCGCTGGTGCGAATGCATGGGCTCCTCGCCCACGACGCATATTTTAAAAAATGGCGTTATTGGATTTAAACTCGAGGCTCTCAATGAGTTTGTCTGCATGAAAAGCGCCCAGCGCGCCGGTATCGCAACGGCAAACGTTGAATATCGTATGTTTGAGGACGAACCTGCCCTCATTGTTGAGCGCTATGACCGCGTGAAAGTCAAAGACGGAACGATCAGGCGCCTACATCAAGAAGACCTCTGTCAGGCACTTGGGGTGATGCCCGCCCAAAAGTACACGGCAGACGGCGGCCCGACCACCCGCGATATTCAAGAGCTCCTCGTAAATACGAGCCACCATCAACTTAACCTGTATCTGTTTACGCAGATACTGTTCTTCAACGCCATTATCGGCGCACCGGATGCGCATGCGAAAAACTATTCCCTGCTCCTTGGAAACGACGGCGCAGCCATGATGGCTCGAATGTACGATGTCGCTTCGGGCTTGGCGTACGAGCGCATGCGCCGCCGGGCGCGCCTTGCCATGAGCGTTGGCGGCGAAAATCGTGTGGGGCGCATCGGTCCAGGCGCCATCCGCCGATACCGCGGTATGGGCGACCCCGCACTGGAGGCGGCGCTCATCGATGCCGGGCTATCTGAGAAGTTTTGCTTTGCGACCATGATGGACCTCGCCTACGAGGTACCCATTTGCATGGAAGAGGTCATGGACGAATACGCCGACCTGCCCGGCATGGCGGACCTGCGCGAGCATATGCTCGGCCCCGTCCGCGAAAACTGCCAGCGCACCCTCGACCTCATCAAGGCGGATATGGGCTAGACGCCAATCAATTTCCCATTTCCCAAAAGAAGAGAGGGGGGCACCTGTCGCAAAAGACCGGGTGTCCCCTCTCGTAATGTCATTTGCAATCCGCTAGCACGTGGCTCGGACTGCTGCTAACGCAATCTTTACGCAGCGAGGCGCTTGAGGACGTCGATGAGCAGCTCGTAGAAGCGCTCGGCAGAAGCGAGCTCCATGCTCTCGTCCGGGGTGTGGACATCGGAGAGCGTCGGGCCCACGGCGATGGCGTCCAGGCCGTGCAGGGCCTCGGCAAACAGGCCGCACTCAAGGCCGGCGTGAATGGACTCGATGCGCAGCTCAGAGCCAAAGAGCTCGCGATAGCTCTCGACAAAGATGTCGCGGACCGGCGAATGCTCGGCATAGCTCCAACCGGGATACTCGAACTCAAACTTGGCGTCGAAGCCCAAGACATCGGCCAGCGTCTGCAGGCGGTCCTTGAACTCGTTCTGCAGCGAGGTGATCGAGGAGCGCGGGGACAGCATAATCTTGACCTGGTCGTCAGAGGTGGCAACCACGCCGATGTTGGAGGAAACCTCGACGGAGCCGTCGGTGGCGACGTTGCGGCGAATCACGCCGTTAGGGGCAAGACGCAGGGCGCAGATGAGGGCAAGCGCGGACTTCTGGTCCATGGCCTCGACCTCGGCGTCGTCGGCAATCTCGACGGTGCAGGTAAAGCCGGGGTCGAAGACCTCGAGCTCGGCGGTGACGTCGGCGATGATGCCCTTTGCGATCTTCGCCGCGGCCTCGGCGGCAGCGTGGTCGGCGTAGACCAGAACAGCCTTGCACTCACGGTTGATGGCGTTGTCCTTAGTGCCGCCGTTAAAGCTGACGATGGCGGGCTCGCCGGCGACCATCAGGCGGTCGATGATGCGGGCCATGATGAGGTTGCCGTTGCCGCGCTCCAGGTTGATGTCGGCGCCGGAGTGACCGCCCAGCAGGCCAGAGATTTCGAGCGTAAGGGTGCTGCCGGTCTTGTGCTCGCGCACGATCGGGCAGGTGTAGGTAACGACGACGCCGCCGGCGCAGCTGACGGTGGCCACGCCCTCTTCCTCGGAATCGAGGTTGATCATGGTGCGGGCGCTAATCTGGGACTTGTCGAGCGTCTCGGCGCCAACCAGGCCAGTCTCCTCGTCGGTGGTGAACACGCACTCGAGGGCCGGATGAGCAATCGAATCGTCGTTGAGCACGGTGAGCATCAGAGCGACGGCGATACCGTTGTCGGCGCCCAGCGTGGTGCCGTTAGCGGTGAGGACGCCGTCCTTGACGACCAGGTCGATACCATCAGTCGTAAAGTCGTGCTCAACGGAGCCCAACTTGTCGCACACCATATCGATGTGGCCCTGCAGCATTACGGTCGGGGCATTCTCGGCGCCGGCAGATGCGGGCTTGCGAATGATGACGTTGTAGACCTCGTCCTGATACACATCGAGACCGCGCTCCTTGGCAAACACGACCAGAAAATCGCTGATGCCCTTCTCGTTGCCAGACCCACGGGGGATTGCGCTGACCTCCTCAAAGAAATGGAACAGCTGGGCGGGCTCGTAGCCGGTAATCTTGTAGTCCATGGTGCCTCCTTGGCGCAACTGGTTAGACGGTAAGACATGCGACTTGTATATTCCCAGACTTTGCGTGCATAAACCAGTCGAAAACGCCGAGCGCCCTCGCATCATCGGCTAACGGTGGACCGCATAGCGTAACGGTCACAACTTCCGCAGCTCTACAAATCGAGGCGCCCTTTCCGGAGCGCCTCGATTGCGCGTATCAAATTGTCGCCACGCCCTACAGCGCGCCGGAACCGGCTTGCATCATGCCGCCGGGGCCCGAGCTCACGCCACTGCTCACAGGCGCGGCGTTTCCGGTGTGCGGCGCTGCCGGAGCGGTATCGCCACCGAGCGTGCCCGCCGGACGCGGTGCCGGGATCTCGCCCGTGCCGTGGCTAAAGACAAACTTGCCATCGGCCACGTCGCACAGGACGGTATCGCCCTCGCCCCACTCGCCGGCCAGAAGCTCCTCGGACAGCGGGTCCTCGATGAGCTTTTGGATGGCACGGCGCAGCGGACGCGCACCGTTGGTGAGGTCGGTGCCCTCGGCCACGATCTTGTCATAGGCCGCATCGGTGAGCTTGATGTTCATGCCGTTGGCAATCAAACGCTGACGCAGGTCGTCCACCAGCAGGTGAGCGATCTTGGTGAGATTCTCGCCCGAGAGCTTCTGGAACACCACGATGTCGTCGATACGGTTGAGCAGCTCGGGGCGGAACAGGCGCTTGAGCTCGCCCATCGCACGGCCGCGGATCTCACTCGACGTGAGGCCCTGCTCGCCGGTGGTGCCAAAGCCCACGCTCGCATCCTGCGCAATCTCGCGAGCGCCCACGTTGGACGTCATGATGATCACGGTGTTGCGGAAGTCGACCGTCTTGCCCTGGCTATCGGTCAGGCGGCCCTCCTCCAGCACCTGCAGCAAGATGTTGAAGATATCGGGGTGCGCCTTCTC
>DBEWTR010000177.1:0-4843 GCA_048205775.1 Collinsella sp.
GGTGACCAACGAGTTCGAGCACGACGGCCTGCACGGCAGCGTGGTATTCAAGCACCTCTTCGACGAGGCCCTCAACCGCGGAGACCTGCGCCGAATCTTCTAGCAAAGGAGTGTCCCCACCTGCCGGCACAATAGGAACGTCCCCAAGTGCCGGCACGAAAAAGACAGCGCTGCGGGAAACGATTCGCAGCGCTGTCTTTCTTTATGCAAATACGATCAAGTTATCCCTGTGTATCGCCGGCTTCTCGGCCAGGTTAGCGAGCAGGCGGTTGCTGGCGATCTGGTCCTGGCGGCGGCCGGCGGCAAGTTCCAGCACGTCCGAATCGGCCTCGGCGATACCGCGGGCGACGACCATACCGCTCGGATCGCACACATCGAGCACATCGCCCTCGGCAAACTGGCCATCGACCTCGCGAATACCCACCGCAAGCAAGGAAGAGCCACGGCTGACCAGCGCCTTCGCAGCACCATCATCGACCGTCACCGAGCCATGCGCCTTGTCGCCCAGTGCGATCCACAGCTTGCGGGGTGCGATGTCCAGACGCTCCGCCGGCGGATCGAACAGCGTGCCCACGCTCTCGCCGCGGGCGAGGCGCACGAGCGCATCGGGCTCCTCGCCCGAGCAAATCACGCTCTGAATGCCCGCCGTCATCAGGATGCGGCTCGCGCGGATCTTGGTAATCATGCCGCCCGTGCCCACCGATGTGGAAGAATCGCCCGCCGAGGCAATAATCTTGGCATCGATCTTATGCACGACTGGGACGAACTCGGCCGTGGGATCCTCATGCGGATTGGCAGTATAGAGGCCATCGATGTCCGAGAGCGTCACGCACAGATCGGCAGAAACCAGGCAGCTCACAAGCGCCGCCAGTGTGTCGTTGTCGCCAAACTTAATCTCATCGACGGTAACGGTATCGTTCTCGTTGACGACCGGCACCACGCCAAGCTCCACGAGGCGCAGCAGGGCGTCGCGCGCATGCAGGTAGGACGTGCGACGGGCCGTATCGTGGCGCGTGAGCAGCACGAGCGAGGTGAGCAGGTCGCGCGCATGGAACTCCTCGTCGTAGGCCGACGAGATGATGCACTGACCGGCCGAGGCGCAAGCCTGTAAGCTCGGAAGGTCGCCGACCGGCTTGCGGTCGAAGCCCAACACGGGATAGCCACAGGCGATAGCGCCCGAGCTCACCACGACCAGACGCCAACCGAGCTTGCGCAGCGCTGCGGCCTGATCGGCAAGTCCGCCGATAAAGGCGCGGTTGACCTTGCCATCGGCACCCACCACCGTGGACGAACCGATCTTTACCACCATCGTTTTATAAGAAGTCGTCATACGTCAAACCAATCAACTGTTCAGCGAACGGCCGAGCCGGCGGCCAAGGAAGCGTGACTCGCCCCTACCGCCCAAGGAATTAGTGAGCCCAAGGAAAGGCAGAGGCCGCGGCCATGTTCTTGCGCACGAGCTCGTCGCGCACCTGAGCCAGGCCCTGCTCCATGCCCACCACATAGGTCTGCGGGTACAGGAAGCGCTTGAAAGCTGCGTCCAGATGATCGAGCGCCCAAGCACAGCGCTCGCGCGCGTCCTGGATGCTCTCACGCGGAGCCACCGCGCTGCCATCGCGCACGATCGGCACCAGCAGCTCGCGATACTCAAGTTCGGACACGTCGGTCACCAGGGCGGCATCATTCACGGCCACGAGGGTATTGCCGCGCGCGGCGCCCTCCCCCGCCAGATGGTCCTCGTCGTAGATCATGTCGCAGACCGGGCCGCCAAAGCCGTCGTAATAACGACGCACGCGTTGCACACCCGGGATCGTGCGCTTGTAGGGCTGCTCGGAGAGCTTGACCACCGGCGTCCATGGATCTGCCTCGCTCGCACGGCGGGCGGAAAGCTTGTACACGCCGCCCAGCGCCGGCTGGTCATAGCAGGTCGCGAGCTTGGTACCCACGCCAAAGCTGTCGATGGGCGCGCCCTGGTCGAGCAGCGACTGAATCGTGTACTCATCCAGATCGTTAGAAACCGAGATCCCCACATAGGGCAGGCCCTCGGCATCGAAACGGCCGCGCACATACTTGGAGAGCTTGGCGAGGTCGCCAGAGTCGATGCGAATGGCCGACAGGCGCTCGCCCACCGCTTCCATCTCCTTGGCAACCGTAATGGCATGCTCGCAGCCCTCGCGCACGTCATAGGTGTCGATGAGCAGCGTGCAGTTCTTGGGGCTCGATTTGGCAAAGGCACGGAAGGCCTCGAGCTCGGAATCGAAGCTCATCACCCAGCTGTGCGCATGCGTGCCAAAGACGGGAATACCGTAGCGGCGGCCGGCGAGCACATTGGACGTAGAGGAGCAGCCGGCAACGTAGCTCGCGCGCGCAACGGCCAGGCCGCCATCGGGACCCTGGGCGCGACGCAGGCCAAACTCGGCAACGGGACGGCCGTCCGCCGCCAGCACCACGCGCGCCGTCTTGGTGGCGACAAGCGTCTGGAACCCGACGATGTTGAGCAGCGCCGTCTCGAGCAGCTGGCACTCCAGCGCGGGGCCGGTGACGCGTACCATGGGCTCGCGCGGAAAGACGAGCTCGCCTTCGGGAACGGCGTCGATGTTTACATGCGCACGAAAATCGCGCAAGTAGTCGAGGAATCCAGGCTTGAACATCGCGCCGCCGGCAGGGGCCTGGAGCGAGGCGAGGTAGTCGATATCCTCGGGCGTAAAGCGCAGACTCTCGACCAGCTCGGGCAGCTCGGCAGTGCCGCACATGACGGCATAGGCGCTGCCAAAGGGATGGTCGCGGTAAAACGCGGTAAAACAACCCTGCTCATTGGCCTTGCCGCTCTCCCACAGGCCCTGGGCCATAGTGAGCTCGTACAGATCGGTGAGCATTGCAATGTCGGTGGGATGCGAGATGTCGGTCAAAGCCATGGGGCGACCTTTCGGATGTGTGGTGCAGAATTTGAGGGTTGGACGAGAGCAGAGCATGCGGACATGATGCCCGATGCAAATCGGTTAGAGCAGACCCATGCTGGTCAGGATCGTGTAGCCCATAAAGATGACGAACGCGATGAGGGCAAGGACAATGATGATTTTTTGAGCCGGCGCCATGCCAGGGATCTCGTTCTCGCCCGTAGGCTCCTTGGAGGTAACCATGCGCTGGGCAAAGGTCATCTCGTCACGGCTCGACTTGGGCTCGACGGACTTGGGACGAGCGACCTTTTTAGGCTGAGGTTTGGGCGCGGCAGGTGCAGGCTTCGCAGCAGCGGGCTTGGGTGCGGGCGCGGGCGCCGATGCGGATGCGGCGTTCGTGGCGGCCTCCTCGGCCTTCGTGCGCTCGGCACGAAGGGCAGCCAGCTCCTCACGCTCGCGACGGGCCTCTTCCCGAGCCTCGCGGCGGGCCTTCTCGGCGCGGAGCTCTTCCAACTCAGCGCGCTCCTCGTCGGACAATGGTTGGGACTCAAGCTCGGCCATGGTATAGCCCTTTCTTTCAAAAAAAGCCGCCGACACAATGTCAGCGGCTTATCAAATCCAAGGGTGGAGACGAAGGGAGTCGAACCCTCGGCCTCTGCCATGCGACGGCAGCGCTCTCCCAACTGAGCTACGTCCCCAAGACAAGTTGATATTTTACCTACGGCTCGCCAACTGTCAACGCCCAATAACCAGTCTTTTTGGGGCGCGGCTATTTTGGCAACTTTTCGAACAGGCGATGCTCTCGATGATTATTTATCCCCGTCCCAGAAAATTCATCGACGAACGCACTACTTTGCACTGGTGAGAACACCGGTGGTGTCGAAGGCCGGGGTGAAGCTCTCGTCTACCGCGCCGCCCTCTTGCCAGAACATCGTCGTAAAGCCCAGGTCGTCGGCATGGTCGAGCACCTGCTCGTACTCCTCGCGCGTCACGGCACGCGCCAGGTCGCCGCCCTGCTCGCGCATAAGTGCATTGGGCGTGTACTGGTTCATGACCGAGATCGGCACATCGCCCACCGTCTGCCACACCAGGTCCAGCACGCGACACGAATCGTCTGCATGTCCCGGCAGTACCAGATGGCGCACAATCATGCCGCGCTTCATGAGCCCGCCCTCATCCACCAGCTCTCCCCCGCGGCGCTCGATCTCGCGCGCCATCTGAGCCAGGCCTGACACGGCCACACGTGGGTAGTCCTTTATATGAGAGAGCGACTGCGCAAGCCCGGCATTGGCATATTTAAAGTCGGTAAGCCACACATCGACCAGGTCGCCCAGCGCCGCCACGGCACTCGCGCGCTCGTAACCACTCGTGTTGTAGACGATCGGGATAACCAGTCCGCGCGCCCGTGCCGCGGCAATCACGGCAGGCAACAGGTGCGCATAGTGCGTCGCCGTCACCAAATTGATGTTGTTGGCACCCTGGTCCTGCAGTTCCAGCATAATCTCGACCAGGCGCTCAGGCGAAATCTCAAGGCCAAAATTGCCGGTCGAGATCTCGTGGTTCTGGCAGTAGATACATTTAAGCGAGCAACCGCTAAAGAAGATCGTGCCCGAACCGGCCTCGCCCGAGATAGGCGGCTCCTCCCACATATGAAGCGCGGCGCGGGCCACCTTGAGCGTGTCGTTAGCACCGCAGACGCCGTGCGCGCCCTCATCGCGCGCCGCACCGCAACGGCGCGGACACAAATGGCAGGCGGGCGAAAAAAGTTCGGTCAACGACGTCGGCATAAAAACATGCTCCAAAACAACGATTCAGCAGCTCAAACGTAAAGGGCCAGACCGGGTAGACGGCTCCGTCCCTAAGGCGCCGTAATCGTCCGACACGATTTTTGTAATGTCAAGACTGGAATCGATAAAGTGCCGCTTTATGATGTAGTTATTCCGCCC
>DBEWTR010000186.1:0-8048 GCA_048205775.1 Collinsella sp.
ACCCATATCGAAAGTATCCTGCGCGTAAATAAAAAGCCCCAGTTCACGCCCAACAGCGACTGCGGCGACTTCGTTGTCGTCATCAACGCCGATAAGGTCCAGCTTACCGGTAATAAGGCCGACACGAAGACCTATTATCGCCACAGCGGCTACAACGGCGGCCTCAAGGCTGAGAGCTTCCGCCAGGCTATGGAGAAGCACCCGGAGAAGGTCATCGAGCGCGCCGTTCGCGGCATGCTGCCCAAGACCACCCTCGGCCGTGCCCAGATGACCAAGCTTAAGGTCTACGCTGGTGCCGAGCATCCGCATGCTGCCCAGAACCCCACGAAGATTGAGCTGGAGGCTTAAAGATGGCTGAGAACACCGTTGTCTACCAGGGTACCGGCCGTCGTAAGAACGCCGTCGCCCGCGTCCGTCTCGTCCCCGGCACCGGCAAGGTGACCATCAACAAGCGTGATGCCGAGCAGTATTTCGGCCGTCATCAGCTCGTTGAGAACGCCCTTGCTCCCTTCAAGGTGACCGACACCGCCGGTCAGTTCGACGTTATCGCTCTGTGCGATGGCGGCGGCATTTCCGGTCAGTCCGGCGCTCTGCGCCTGGGCATCGCTCGCGCTCTTCTGAACGCTGGCGATTACCGTGCTGACCTCAAGAAGGCCGGTTTCCTTACGCGCGATGCTCGCGTGGTCGAGCGCAAGAAGTACGGCCTCAAGAAGGCCCGCCGCGCTCCCCAGTTCTCCAAGCGCTAAGGTTTTATCTCCTTTCGAGATACAATGTACAAGCGGGGCCTGCCGATTCCTCGGCGGGTCCCGCTTTTCTTTTTCGACTAGGGTGGGCGGTTGCATATCGCCTGCTAGGGAAGGAGCGATCCTATGCCCCAGAACATCTTCGGTACCGACGGCGTCCGTGGCGTCGCCAACGCTGATCTTTCGTGCGACCTCGCGTTTCGTCTGGGTCGCGCGGCGACCAAGTTTCTTGGTCCGGATATCTGCATCGGCCGTGATACGCGCCTTTCGGGCACCATGCTCGAGAGCGCTCTGACCGCCGGCATCATGGCCGAGGGCGGCCGTCCGCACTGCTGCGGCGTCATTCCTACGCCGGCCGTGGCGCTGCTCACTGTTCAGAACGAGCTCGATGGCGGCATTGTCATCTCCGCTTCGCACAATCCGCCGGAGTTCAACGGCATCAAGTTCTTTAGCCGCAAGGGCATGAAGCTTCCCGATGCTGTCGAGGAAGAGATCAGCGCCTGGGTCATGTCCGAGGAAGCCATGGCTGCCGACACGCTGCCGACCGGTGCCGGCGTGGGCCACATCATCAAGATGAAGGACGCTCGCAAGGCATACGTCGACCACGCCATCGATACGCTTGATGGCCTGAGGCTCGACGGCCTGGTCGTTGCCGTCGACTGCGGCCACGGTGCTTCTTGCCAGACCACGCCCGCCGCGCTGCAGCGCCTGGGCGCCACGGTCCATGCCATCAACACCGATTACTGCGGCACTGACATTAACGTTGAGTGCGGCTCTACGCACCTCGAGCCCCTGCGCGAGCTCGTGCTGCGCACCCATGCTGATATCGGTCTGGCCCACGACGGCGACGCCGACCGCGTACTGTTCGTGGACAGCGAGGGCAATGAGATCGACGGTGACTACATCCTGGCTATCTGCGGTTCTGACCTCGCCGCTCGCGGCAAGCTCGCCAACTCCGAGATCGTCTCGACTGTCATGTGCAACCTTGGCTTCTCCATCGCTATGAAGGAGCAGGGCTTCGAGATGGTCCAGACCGCCGTGGGCGACCGCTACGTTCTGGAGCGCATGCTCGCGGACGGCGCCGTCATCGGCGGCGAACAGTCCGGCCACATCATCTTCCTGGAGCACAACACCACCGGTGATGGCCTGGTGACGGCTCTGCAGCTGCTGGCCGTGCTCAAGCGCACCGGTCGTACCCTCACCGATCTTGCCGGCATCATGAAGAAGTACCCGCAGGTACTCGTCAACGTGCATTCCGACAACAAGGCCGGTCTGGACGATTGCCAGCCCATTTGGGACGCCGTCGCTGCTGCCGAGAAGGAGCTTGACGGCCGCGGCCGCATTCTGGTGCGCCCGAGCGGTACCGAGCCGCTGGTCCGCGTGATGGCCGAGGCCGAGACGCACGAGCTGACCCAGCGCGTTGTCGACGACATCGTCGAGGTTGTCAAGCGCGAACTTCCCTAATGGTCAAAAACCGTTGCCAAGTGGTAAACTGTTAAGGTTATTTTGATTGATTGGTATGTCCGAGGGGGAGCATGTTCACTAAAGTCCTAAGGTCTTTTGGTATGCGTGGTCGAGTCCTTACGCTGGATGCTCCCATCTCGGGCGATGTCATTCCGCTTTCCGAGGTAAACGACCAGACGTTTGCCACCGGCCTTTTGGGCCAGGGCGTGGCGATTCGGCCCACCGGAACGCGTGTGATTGCACCGGCTGATGCCAAGGTCGAGGCCATTTTTCCCACGGGACACGCTGTTGCGCTTAACACGGTCGATGGCTTGGACGTGCTCATCCACGTTGGTTTGGACACTGTTCAGCTCGAGGGCAAGCACTTTACCGTACATGCGCAAGTGGGTGACATCGTCCATAAGGGTGATGTACTCATTGAGTTCGATCGCGAGGCAATTGCTGCCGAGGGCTACGATGTGACGGTTCCCATCTTGGTGTGCAACTCCGTTGAGTTCTCAAGCATCAAGGGCTCCGTTGGCGTGCATGTCGAAGAGATGGACCAACTCATCGTTGCTCGCGAGCGCTAGCAAGTGCACGTGGCCATTAGCCTACAATTCAAACACGTTTACGGAGGGCGCCCTTGAAAGAGGACGCCCTCCGTGGCAAGATGGGATTTGTCCGAGGCTAAACAGCTTTGGGTCACCGTGGACGGGCAGGGGCCTCGACGCGGTTAGACACGAGACACATACATTACGCGACCTCGCCCTGGTGGCCGCACACGTTGGTTGCGGCCGACGCGGGCCGCGGGCAAGTGCTTGTAAGGGAGCCTTGCCTCTCTTGTACGAGAAAGGACGCGTAATGAAGATCATTAAAGCTAAAGACTACGAGGATATGAGCCGCAAGGCCGCTAATATCATCTCGGCCCAGGTTATCCTCAAGCCCGACTGTGTGCTGGGCCTTGCCACCGGCTCCACCCCGATCGGTGCCTACAAGCAGCTCGCTGCTTGGTACGAGAAGGGCGACGTCGACTTTGCCGAGGTCAGCACCTACAACCTGGACGAGTATCGCGGCCTTTCGCACGACGATCCCCAGAGCTATCACTACTTCATGCGCGAGAACTTCTTCGATCACATCAACATCGACCTGAACAACACGCATGTGCCCGATGGCTCCAACCCCGACGCCGCTGCCGCCTGCTCTGAGTACGACAAGATCGTCGCCGACGCCGGTTACCCGGATCTGCAGCTGCTCGGCATTGGCAACAACGGCCACATCGGCTTCAACGAGCCCGATGACCACTTCTCCAAGGGCACGCACTGCGTCGACCTCACCGAGAGCACCATTCAGGCCAACAGCCGCCTGTTCGACAGCATCGACGATGTTCCCCGTCAGGCCTACACCATGGGTACCCAGACCATCATGTATGCCCGCATGATCCTGGTCGTCGCCAACGGCGAGGCCAAGGCTCAGGCCGTGCATGACATGTGCTATGGCCCGGTTACGCCCGAGTGCCCGGCTTCGATCCTGCAGCTGCACACCAACTGCGTTGTCGTTGCCGACGAGGCCGCCCTTTCGCTCTGCGAGTAGCGCGAATCCTGCACCTCGACATAGCCTTGCCTAAGGCCTCCGCTTTGCGGGGGCCTTTTTGCTATCCCTTTCCGCCCGCTTGACCAAAATCTTGGCGCAAGCTTGACGAATGCCGGATGCCCAACAGCTTGATTCATTCCATATCAGATTCTATGCAAAAATGCCACAAAAAGGTCGTAGACGGTAGCGGGTGCTAGGCGAGTTGAATGACATGGCTGAACCTTGTTCATCTGCGTTACACTGCCGCTTAGATGGGACAAGCTGACAAGCTCATTTACCTGCTTAAAGACCGATTAGTCGGGGGATTAATAACAATCGGCCCTCGCTGTACAAAAACTTGCCGCTTGCGTACCAAAAGACAACCTAAAACACAACGTCGCTCTATTCATAGCGCGGCTTGTATGGTCTTGCGGCTACAGTGTCCATACGGTCGAGTTGAGGAGCGGGCATGGTAAACGATTTGGGCGGTATAGACGAGCTCGAGCTGATGCCGTTGGGCGGAGGCTATATGGTGCGACGCGAACGCTTGATGAATGAGCTTATCGCCAAGGGCCGAAAGGCCGGCATCGTGGTTCTTTATGCGCCCGACGGGTTTGGGAAGACCTCGGTGCTGCTGCAGTACACCCATGAGGTTAAATGCGACCCGACGCGAGGCCCCGTGCGGATTATCGAGGCGGATCGCGCCATTGGGCGCGAGGTGTTTATGCAGCTCGAGGTGGTTACCGAAGAACTCAAAGACAAACCGCACTCCCTTATCGCGATTGATAATGTGCCAAACCTCGATCAGCACGATACCGAAGACCTCATCGACAGGATTCGCGGCCTGCGCGCTATGGGGGTAGGGGTCTTTATCTCCTGCCGTCCTTCAAATCGTCAGCTGATTCATGGGCTGGGCGATTCGGTTAAGATCAATGCGCAGATGCTTAAGGTGCATGCCTATGAGTATTCGGCGTGGGCATCGGCGTTTTCGATCAGCACATCGCTTGACTTTTATCAGCTCACGCAGGGCGTGCCCGAGCTCGTTTCGGCATTGCAGACGGGTCTGTATGGCCAAGGTGACGTAGCCGGTCTGCTCGAAAACGAGATTGTCAACGTATATGGCGCGGCACTTGCCGATCTGGCTTCGCTCGACAATAATGCGCTGTTTTGCGTGGCATGTCTCATGGTTTTGATGGGCGAGGGCAATATCGCAGAACTCGAGGCCTGTGGGGTGAGGCTGTCGATGGTCGACCAGTCCTATTTTGTGCGCGACTACCCGATCTTTGGCTTGGATCCCGCCGAGCGGAGTTTTACGTGTCTGGGCACGGAGGATAACGGACGCTTGCGCTTGCGTAAGTTGGTGGCCGAGGTCCGCCCCGAACTTGTTCCGAGGGCGGCCCGGATTTTGCTTAAGGCGGGCCGATGCGATGCGGCGATGGGCCTGGCGGACGCCTTTTTGGACCGTGAAGCGGTCCTTGAACTTGCTGGGCAGTATGGGGTCGATCTGGCTCTGACGGGGCACGGGGCCGATATCTGCCGAGCGGCGCTGGGCACGATCGGTGCCGACGATCCGGCTCCAGAGCCAACGCCCGCCGAGGCGCTCGGCGTATATCTGGCAGCGGTCAGCGTGTCCAATACAAAGCTCGCTCGCTATATGGCATCGGTTATCGAGCGCGGGGGCGAACGGGCGGCCTGCGAAATAGACCCTGTCTCATGGAGGGTGGCCCAGACACTGACAGCTGTTTGCTATGGGGACAACGGGCTTGGGCTCCCTACGAACCTGGCCGTGCCAGAAATCGAGACATCCCATACCGCACTCGATATGTTGTCTGCGCATATCGAGATCAAGCGATGCCTGACCGAACGGGGAGATGACGGCGGCGTTCTACAGCAGCTCAAAACGAGCAGGGCCTACGATTGCGAGCTCGACATCGTGGGGATTGTTATACGGGCCGATAGCATGCTGGTGGAGCTCTTTGACGGGTCGTTTGCGGGAACCGACGAGCGCGACGACGAGATGACGGTGGTGCGGGAGGCGCTCGACGTACGTGGGCTTAAGGCGATGGCTATCTGGGTGCGCATGGTGTTGGCGGCACGGCGGCTCCTTTCCGGCTTGCCGGTAACCGACGATGCGGCGTTCAACGAGCTCGATCGTTTTGCCGTGCGCATGCGCGACAACCAGATTCAGCTGTTTGGCCTGTTGCTAGAAGGCTGGCAGTCGCTGGCAGAGGGACGGCCGGTTAATGCAAAGTTCCGTGCGGTCCAAGTGCTCAAACTTGCCGAGGAGTCGATTGCGTACATGCGCGATAACGCATTGCTGCTGGAGCGTGCGGCATATCTGCGTAACACCTCGATGGTTTCGGTTCGCGAGGAAGCGGAGCTACTCGATATAAGCCAGACGCAGGTTGGTGGCGCAGAAGCCTGGATGGTGGCGCTGCATTTGGCCTGTGCGGGCCGAGACAGCGACCTTGCGGCCTGGATGTCCATGAATCGTGCGGGGATTCTAGAGCCATCGTATCGCCTCTTTGCGCGCCTTGCCATGCATTGTCTGGGCGAGCCGGCGGGCAGGATACGCAAGAAGCTTCCCGTGCGCGAGCTGTCGCGGTACTCGCTGCGCGACGATTTGGAAGGGGAGGGCGAGCGCCTGTTCCAGGCCGGCGAGGTTGAAGCCGTTGATACCATCGACCATATCGAGATTCGCATGTTTGGTGCGTTTCGCGCCGAGCGCGACGGGTTTCCCATCACGGATAAAATGTGGCGCCGCAAGAAGGCGGCGACACTTGCCGAGCGGCTTGCACTGGGCATGGATGCGCTCGTCGATCGTGAGACGCTGGCCATGGAGCTGTGGCCCCATGCCGAGTTCAATAGCGCCCGCAACAACCTGTACTCGACGATATCGCGCTTGCGGTCGGCCTTGGGACCGACGCCGGATGGCAAGTCGTGTGTGCTCATCCAAAATGAATGCATCGGACTCAACGGCGACTACGTCAAGACCGATGTACGGCTGTTTGACCAGATAAGCCGCGAGGTTTTGGGAAATCGCACGGGTGCGCGCGGGCCCCATTTAGTTGAGTTGTGCCTTAAGATTGAGCAACTTTATGCCGGACCGCTGTATGTTCCCAATGGCTGTAATCCCACCTACTTTTTGCGCATGCGGCGCATTATGCAGTCAAAGTACATCGATTGCATGATTAAGGGAGCAAATGCCGCTCTAGAAGAAAATGATCTGCAGTCGGCGATTTGGCTGGCGGAGTCGGGGCTTCGGCAGGAAACGGCGCGTGAGGATATGGTGCGCTGCGCCATGCGCGTCTACAGTGCGGCGGGGCGGCGGCGCGATATCGTCGAGCTATACAGCGGGCATATGCACCATCTGAGGGGACAGGTCAATGGCGTGCCCGAGCCCGAGACGCGGCGTCTATACGAGCGCTTGGTGGAGGGGCGGCTCAATCGCGTGCTGGTCGAGCGATAAAAAACGGGTGCCCAAAGTACTTGGGCACCCGTAAGCTTGCTATGTGTCGGCTCGCCGGATCATTGGCTCTTAGACGAGCTTGATCTTCTCGATGTCCTTGCGCGAGGACTCGCGATACAGCGAGAACTTGCGGCCGATGACCTGGACGACCTCGGCGTGGCAGCGCTCGGCGAGCTCTTCGGCGGCCTCGCGGGCGGAAAGGCTAGAGCCATCGAGCACGGAGCACTTAACGAGCTCGTGCTTCTCCAGGTAGGCGACCGTCTGCTCGACGGTGCCCTCGTTGACGTCGGACTTGCCGATGATGATGGCGGGGTTGAGGTGATGGGCCATGCTGCGAAGCTGCTTGACCTGGGCTCCTGTCAGTGCCATGGATTCTCGCTTTCTATGTATGGGGCGCCCCGCGACGGGGCCTTAATCTACGTGAGCTGTCCCACGATAGCGCAGGAACGGCGTGGTGTGGAGCGCGTTTGCCCAGTTCAAAAAGAATGCGGATGCCGAGTGAGTGGGCAGTGCGGGCTGCGAACAGGCTATGAGCTGGGCGCAGAAACCGGCTCCCATGCAATAAACGCCCAACGAACCTTGCGGACATGATCGAGCATATAGCGCCCCTGCGGCACGCCCTTGGAGCCCGGCTCACCGGCATGGGGATTCTCGATCATGTGCTGGGCGATGTAGTCGCGCAGACGGTCGACCTTATCCTCGTTGCCATGCTCAAGCATGCGGGAGAAGTCTGCCACACCTGCCTCAAGGCTATCGAAGGTATCGCGACGAGGCGATTCAAAGTACGTAACCTGCGGCAACGCGCCCATCTGAATGAGGATGAT
>DBEWTR010000188.1:0-3382 GCA_048205775.1 Collinsella sp.
TGGCGCGGTCGTCATCGAAATTATCTTCTCCATCGATGGAATGGGTAAGGCGGTCCTGCTCAAGGGCATCCAGGAAAACTGGGTCACCCTGGTGCAGGGTGGCGCGCTCGTCGTCGCGATCGCGTTCATCGTCGTCAACATCATCGTTGACATGCTCTACCTGCTCATCAACCCGCGCATCAGGACGGTGTAGATTATGGTAAAGATTCGAGAGAAGCAAACCGAGCAGCTCGAGAAGGCTGCCTCCAAGGGGCTCAAGCTCGGTGGCTGGAAGAAGATGACGCTGTCTTCTAAGATTGCAGCCGTCGTGCTGGTGCTGGTCGCCCTGACTGCGATTCTGGCGCCCCTTCTTGCCCCCTATAGCCCGGTCGAGATCTTTACGGCTCGCCAGGCTCCCGGCAACGGATTTATTTTCGGTACCGACGATAAGGGTCGCGACATTCTGTCGCGTATGCTCTACGGTGGTCGTTACTCGCTGATTATCGGCTTTGGCGCCACTGCCATGGCTCTGGTCTGCGGCTCGGTCGTAGGCGCCCTTGCAGCGGTTTCGCGCAAGGCCGTCTCCGAGACGATCATGCGTATCTTGGACATCATCATGTCCATCCCGGGCATCGCCCTCGCGGCCGTCTTCGTCTCCATCCTGGGCAACTCCGTGCCGTCGATCATCTTCGCCATTGGCTTTATGTACACTCCGCAGATTGCCCGTATCGTGCGCGCCAACATCGTGTCCGAGTACGGCGAGGACTATGTCCGCGCGGTCATCGTTTCCGGCGCCAAGGCTCCGTGGATTTTGATCAAGCATGTTCTGCGTAACTGCATCGCCCCGATCATGGTTTTCACCGTTACCCTGGTCGCCGACGCCATCATCTTCGAGGCCTCGCTGACCTTCATCGGCGCTGGTATTCAGGAGCCCACCGCTACCTGGGGCAACATCCTCGCCGACGCCCGCGGCGGCGTGCTCGCCGGCCGTTGGTGGCAGGCGCTGTTCCCGGGCCTGGCCATCATGATCACCTGCCTGGCGCTCAACATCCTCTCCGAGGGCATTACCGACGCCATGGCCGCTGCTCCCTCCGCCGCCCTGGATCCGACCGATTCCTCCAAGCGTCGCGAGGCCGACCTGCTGGTCTCCGACCCCGTTCGCGCCTACAAGGAGCAGGCCCAGTCCCTCTCCGCTCGCCTTGGCGCCCTGCGCGATGTCGAGCTCAAGCGTGACGATCGCCATGTGCCCGACGAGTCTGTCGAACCGATTCTCTCGGTCCGTGACTTCTGCATTCAGTTTGAGCATCACGGTGATATCAACGTCGTCGACCATGTCAACTTTGACGTCCGTCCTGGTCAGACCATGGGCCTGGTGGGCGAGTCCGGTTGCGGTAAGTCCATCACCACGCTGGCCATCATGGGCCTGACCGATGAGGACGAGCACCTTTCCGGCGAGGTCCTCTGGGAGGGCCGTGACCTGCTCAAGATGAGCAAGAAGGAGTGGTTCGGCCTGCGCGGTACCGATATCGCCATGGTCTATCAGGACGCCCTGTCCTCGCTCAACCCCTCCATGCTTATCTCTGCCCAGATGAAGCAGCTCACCAAGCGCGGCGGAACCCGCAGCGCCGAGGAGCTCCTGGAGCTCGTCGGCCTCGATCCCAAGCGCACGCTCGAGAGCTATCCGCACGAGCTCTCCGGCGGCCAGCGTCAGCGTGTCCTGATCGCTATGGCCCTTACCCGCGACCCCAAGCTGGTCATCTGCGACGAGCCCACGACCGCTCTGGACGTTACCGTCCAGAAGCAGGTTATCAAGCTGCTCAACGATCTTCAGGCCAAGCTCGGCTTTGCCATGATCTTTGTTTCGCATGACCTGGCTCTGGTCGCCGAGGTCGCCCATAACATCACGGTTATGTACGCCGGTCAGGTTATCGAGCAGGCACCCACCAAGGAGCTGCTCACTAACCCGATCCACGAGTACACCCGCGGTCTTCTGGGTTCCGTTCTGTCCATCGAGAGCGGTTCGGGCCGCCTGCACCAGGTGCCCGGCGCCGTTCCGAGCCCGCGCGATTTCCCCAAGGGCGATCGCTTCGCGCCCCGCTCGAGCCACCCGCGTATTGGCCTGGACACCCGTCCGGTCTTCAAGCGCGTGCCCGGCACCGAGCACTTCTATTCCGAGCTCCCCGACGAGGTGCTCAAGGCAAATGGTTTGACCCCTCACGCGGAGGTGATGTAGATGAGCGAGACCGCAGTCAACGGCGTCGAGCCGATCATCTTCCTTGATGACGTCCACGTCACCTTTAGGACCCGTACCGGCTCGATTCTGCACCCCAACCTGGTTCACGCCGTCCAGGGTGTAACGATTAAGCTCATGCCCGGTCAGACGATCGGCATCGTCGGCGAGTCCGGTTGCGGTAAGTCCACCACCGCCAACGTCATGTGCGGCCTGCAGGCCCCCACGAGCGGCAAGGTCTACTTTAAGGGCAAGGACGTTACCAAACGTACCGCCGAGGACCGTCGCCACATGGGTCGCGTCATCTCGGTCGTGTTCCAAAACCCGGCCACGGCGCTCAACCCCCGCATGGTCGTTCGCGAGCAGCTGCTCGACCCCATGCGCGTCCACAACCTGGGTACCGAGGCCGAGCAGGAGAAGCGCGTCAAGGAGCTCTTGGAGCTCACCGGTCTGCCCAGCTCCGCTGCCGAGGTTCTTCCCGGCCAGCTTTCGGGCGGCCAGCGCCAGCGCGTCGCAATTGCCCGTGCCCTGTCGCTGAACCCCGATGCCATCATCGCCGACGAGCCCACCTCGGCTCTGGACGTTTCGGTCCGCGCGCAGATTCTGAACCTGCTGACCGACCTTAAGAAGGAGCTCGGCCTGGCCATGGTGTTCATCAGCCATGACATCCAGACGGTCCGCTATATCTCTGACGACATCATCGTTATGAATGGCGGCAAGATCGTCGAGCAGGGCGAGGCCAAGCAGGTCTTCCAGCACCCCCAGGACCCCTACACCAAGATGCTGCTCGGCGCTGCGCCGTCGCTGCTGCATCCCAAGCTCGGCGAGTAGCCTCGCTTTCCCTCCCGTGCGCCCGGTTCCCTTGCCGGGCGCACCTCCGTTGCGATTTCGAAAGGTTGGGTTCACGAGCCATGCCAAGTGCTCAGGAGCTACAACATCAATTTGATGAATATCGAGGCGCCATGCCCCGTCCATCAGATTTCGATCTCTTTTGGAAGGATCGCATGGCCGAGGCCGACGCCGTCGGGCTTGACTATGCGATCGAGACGGCATCGGTCGCCGATGCCGCGGCCTGCCAGCTTTTCGACCTCTGGTATACCGGCATGTGTGGCGCGCGCCTGCATGCCAAGTACCTTAAACCCGTCTCGGACGAGCCCGTGCCATTGGTACTTC
>DBEWTR010000218.1:0-18099 GCA_048205775.1 Collinsella sp.
CCAGGTCGCAAGCGCACCGAGCCGCAATAACTATTCAACAAAAACAAATATACCCAAAAACAAAGAAAGAGCCGCATAAAAGCAGCTCTTCCAACAAAGCAATTATCAGCGAAGACGCCCCTCCCTGGCCCAACGGCACCCGGGCGAAGCACGCCAGAACACCGCAGTCCCCGGTGCTGAGCGCCCACATATCGTCCCGCGCGCAGTTTCGCAGCGCAGCGAGAATGTTTGAGCACGGAGGTAATATGCCGCCCTCCCGAGACGGAGCCCGTGGGTTTACCTACTCGAGCTCAAACGCACCCGTATACAGCTGGTAGTAATACCCGCGCTTGGCAATCAGCTCATCATGGCTGCCGCGCTCGATAATCTGCCCGTGATCCAGCACGCTGATCAGGTCGGAGTTGCGCACCGTGCTCAGTCGGTGCGCGATCACAAACGTGGTTCTGCCCTCCATCAGCGCATCCATGCCGCGCTGCACCAATGCCTCGGTGCGGGTATCGATGCTCGACGTGGCCTCATCCAAAATCATCGCGGGCGGGTCGGCCACCGCGGCGCGCGCGATGCTGATCAGCTGGCGCTGTCCCTGTGAAAGACCGCTGCCGTCGCCCTCGAGTACGGTGTCGTAACCGTTCGGCAGCATGCGGATAAACCCGTCGGCGTTGGCCAGGCGCGCCGCCTCGATGCACTGCTCGTCCGTGGCGCCGGGGCAGCCGTAGCGGATGTTGTCCATGACGGTGCCCGTAAAGAGATTCACGTCTTGCAGCACCACGCCCAGGCTCCGGCGCAGGTCGGCCTTGCGGATCTTGTTGATGTTGATCCCGTCGTAGCGGACCTTGCCGTCGTCAATGTCGTAGAAGCGGTTGATAAGATTGGTGATCGTGGTCTTGCCGGCGCCCGTCGCACCAACGAGCGCGATCTTCTGCCCGGGCTCAGCTTCGAGCTCGATATCGTGCAGCACGAGCTTTTGGGGCACATAGCCAAAGCTCACATGGTCGAACATAATATGCCCCTTGAGCGGCACGAGCCCGCAGCCGCCATCGTGATGTGGGTTCTTCCAGGCCCAGCGCTCGGTTCGCTCGCTCGTTTCGACAAGCGCGCCGTCCGCGTCCTCGCGCACGTTGACCAGCGTCACGTAACCGTCGTCGGACTCGGGCTTCTCATCCATGAGCGTAAAGATGCGCCCGGCGCCCGCAAGCGCGATGATGATCGAGTTGAGCTGGTTGGACACTTGCGCAACGGGGTTCATAAAGTTGCGCGTGAGCGTCAAAAACGATGCGATGGCGCCGAGCGTGAACGTGTCGAAACCGGTAAGTCCCAGGTTGGGTGTCCCTGCGATGGCCATGTAGCCGCCGAGCACAGCCACCACCACATAGATCAGGTAGCCAAGCGCGTTCATCATGGGCATGATCGAATTGCCCACGCCCTGCGCGTTCGTCGCAGCCTTTGCCCAGGCACGGTTGAGCTTACCCATTCCGGTACGTGCGGCGTCCTCGTGACAAAAGACCTTGATGACCTTCTGCCCGCCGACCATCTCCTCGATGTAGCCGTTGAGCGCGCCGAGTGTATCTTGCTGCTCGATAGAAAACGCCCCGATGACCCCCGTGATGCGGCCCACGAACACGAGCACCGCCGCCATGAGCACGCAGACTACCACGGTGAGCCCCACGCTCATCCAAAGCATGCACACGAAGACCGCGACCAGCGTGAATGCCGAGCTTACGAGCTGCGAGAGCGACTGCGCGATCATCTGGCGCAGGGTGTCGGTGTCGTTGGTGTAGAGGCTCATGATGTCGCCGTGCGCGCGTGTGCCGAAGTAACGCAAGGGGAGCGTCTGCATGTGCGAGAACATATCGTCGCGGATGCGTTTGAGCGTGCCTTGCGCCACAGTAACCATCGCGCGGTTGTAGACGAGCGTGGCTGCAACGCCCACCACATAGACAGCGCCGATGGTGATGAGCGCGTGCGCAAGGCCCGTCCATATGGGAGCGTCGGTCGCCAAAAGCGGGACGATGTAGTCGTCGATGAGTGCCTGCAAAAACATCGACGACGCGGCGCTTGCGATAGCAGAGATCAGGATGCACGCGACGACGAGTACAAGCTGCCCTCGGTAGCAGGACATATACGAGAGCAGGCGCTTGACGGTTGCCATGTCGAGTTGCATCGCGGGCATGTCGGCGCCCGGTGCCGCTCCGTTTGCGGGGCGTTTATTCTGCTTACTCATCCTCTGCCGTTCCCTTCTGCTGCGACTCAAAGACCTCGCGATAGATATCGCTCGTGCACAAGAGCTCCTCGTGCGTGCCCACCGCGCTGATGCGCCCGTCGTCCATGACCACGATCTTGTCGGCGTGCATGACCGAACTCACGCGCTGCGCGATCACGATCTTGGTCGTGGCGGGCAGGTACTCGGCAAGGCCGCGTTGGATCTTGGCGTCGGTCTTGGTGTCGACGGCGCTCGTGGAGTCATCGAGTACGAGCACGCGCGGCTTGGCCACGAGCGCGCGGGCGATGCACAGGCGCTGCTTTTGCCCGCCCGAGACGTTGGTGCCGCCCTGCTCGATCATGGTCTGGTAACCGTCCGGCAGCTGGTCGATAAACTCGTCCGCGCAGGCGAGCTCGCAGGCGCGCACCAGCTCTGCATCGTTGGCCTCGGCGTCACCCCAGCGCAGGTTCTCGGCGATGGTGCCGCTAAAGAGCTCGTTTTTCTGCAGTACCATGGCCACCTGGCCGCGCAGCGCATCGAGGTCGTAGTCGCGCACATCGATGCCGCCCACGCGCACGGTGCCCGCGGTGACGTCATAGAGACGGGCGATCAGGTTCACAAGGCTCGACTTGGACGAACCCGTGCCGCCGATGATGCCCACGACCTCGCCGCTCTTGATGGTGAGGTTTACGTCCTCGAGTACGTTTTTCTCGGCCTTGCTCGCGTAGGCAAAGCACGCGTGGTCAAACTCCACGGAACCGTCCGCAACCTGCGTGACGGCGCGACCGGGCTCGGGGCTCGCGATGTCGCTCTGTTCGTTGAGTAGCTCGGCGATGCGCTTGGCCGAGCTCTGGGCAATCACGATGAGCGTAAAGACCATGGAGAGCATCATGAGCGCCATAAGGATTTGCGTGGCGTAGGTAAAGAGTGCGGTGAGCTGTCCTGTGGTGAGGCCGAGCGCGGCGTTGTTGCCCGAGGCCACGATGGCCCTAGCGCCGAGCCACGAGATGAGTATCATACATGCGTACATGCAGGCCTGCATGAGCGGCGTATTGAGTGCGATGAGGCGCTCGCCGCGGGCGAAGTCCTCGTAGATGCGTTGGCTGATGGCGCCGAACTTGCCGATCTCGTGCTCCTCACGGTTGAATGACTTGACCACGCGGATACCCGCAATGTTCTCCTGCACTACGTTGTTAAGCGTGTCGTAGGTAGCGAAGACGCGGTTGAAGATGCTGCTTACGCGCCACATGATGAGTCCGAGCGCGATGGCAAGGATGGGGATCACGGCTAGGAATACAAACGAGATCTGCCGGTTGATGGTAAACGACACGATCCAGCAGAACGCGAGCATCACGGGGCCGCGCACGCCCATGCGGATGATCATCATGTAGGCGTTTTGCACGTTGGTGACGTCGGTGGTGAGGCGCGTGACGATCGAGCCGGTAGAGAACTTGTCGATGTTGCCAAAAGAGAAGGTCTGCACGTTGTCGTACATATCGTCGCGCAGGTTGGCGGCGAAGCCCACCGAGGCGCGTGCGCCCATCCAAGCGCCGCCGGCGCCCACTCCAAACTCGAGAACGGCAAGGAGAAGCAGGGCGATGCCAAGGCGCCAGACCTCGCCCATGTTGCCGGCCTGGATGCCGCGGTCGATAAGGTCGCTCATGACGAGCGGGATGGCGATCTCGAGTATCACCTCCAGGATGGAAAGTAGGATGGCGGTGACGGAGCTCTTGCGGTATTGCCGCAGGCTCCGTGCAAGCGTTCGTATCATGCATGTTCCTTTCGGTACGAATCGGGCTGAAATTACGTAGCAAGCTACGGAATAGGGTGTAAAGAAGCCCGTCGCAGGCGGATCGAATCCGGTGGGCGACGGGTGCTGATGAGGCTATTGTTTATTGTTTGCAGACGTTGGCGTAGATTCGCCTGAGCATGCGGATGAGCTCCGTCTGCTCGCGTTCATCAAGGCCGGCGAGCAGCTCTCGATCGCGTTCGCGCATGGTGGCACGCATGCGATCACCGGCATCGTGTGCCTTGTCCGTAAGCTCAACGACCTTATTACGTCGGTCATCCTCGGCTACCCAGGTGCGCACGAAGCCGTTTTTCTCGAGCCGGCTGACGAGGCCGGAGACCGTTGGGTGAGAGACCTTGAGGCTAGTTTCGATCTCTTTTTGGAGCGCTCGGCCCGCATGCTCAATGAGGTAGACGATCACCTGGCTTTGCGCAAAGGTGAGCCCTTGCTCCTTGAGGTCCGCATCGGCAGACGCCTGCATGCGCTCGTTGATTACCTTAAACAGGGGTCCAACAGCATCTTCGGGAACCATTCCAGCCACCATCCTTTCTGTAGCATGTTACGTTTATAGCACAACCAGAAGCATGCGACACATTCTTCACGAAACTGTCCTCGCTTTACGGCCTTTGGGGTCGTCTAATATCGGGACCTGACTATTCGGCAAACAATATCTGCAGGTAATCGCGTTTTCCGTGGAGAACACGGTCAATATAGACCTTCTGGTGAAAGCGGTAAAACGCGAGATAATTGTCACAGATCACGAACCGGTAATCGGAGCGTAGGGGATAGATCGAGGATAGTGGCGTGCCCGACTCCGGGAAGCTGGAGAGCAGGTCTATCCGAGCGAGGATACCCTCTACGATTCTCTCCGCTGCTGCGGGATTGTCCTGTTCGATGGCAATGTAGTCCCAGATGTCGTCGAGATCTTGCAGAGCCAGCGGAGAGTAGACGACCTTGCAGCTATGCATGGCTTGCAGCCTTGCGGCGGAAGTGTGCGGCGACGTTATCTGATGAGACCCATCCGCTCTCCTCGCCTGAGTTGCGCCCACGCTCAAGCTCGGACATCAGCGTGCTAATGGCGCAAAACCGGTCGTAATCTTTCATGTCGAGTACCGCGTAGCAACCGTGCCCGTTTTTAGTCAGAAACACCGGGGAGCCCTCGTGGACATCGGAGAGCACCTCGTTGTAATTGCGTAAATCGGAAACAGGCTTAATGGCAGGCATATAAGGCTCCAATCGATGTGCGGGAACTTACGATAAATTATACGATTAATATGCAGCACCTGCCAGTCAAAACGCCCCACACAAAACAAGGCCCTGGCCAAACGGCCAGGGCCTCACCATTTCTCTTCAGCTTGCGAGAAAAGACCGCGCGCAGGAGCTCCGTCGGGAGCGTAGGGCTATTTTGAGCTACTCGAGCTCAAATGCACCCGTGTACAGCTGGTAGTAATACCCGCGCTTGGCGATCAGCTCGTCGTGGTTGCCGCGCTCGATGATGCGGCCGTGGTCCAGGCAGATGATCGCGTCGGAGTTGCGCACGGTGGACAGGCGGTGCGCGATGACAAACGTCGTGCGGCCCTCCATGAGCTTATCCATGCCTGCCTGCACGATAGCCTCGGTGCGGGTGTCGATGGAGCTCGTGGCCTCGTCCAGAATCATTGCCGGCGGATCGGCGACAGCAGCGCGTGCGATCGAAATCAGCTGGCGCTGGCCCTGCGACAGCTGCGCGCCGTTGCCGGTGAGCATGGTGTCGTAGCCGTCGGGCAGGCGGGTGATAAAGTCGTCGGCGCCCGCGAGCTTGGCCGCCGCGATGCACTCCTCGTCGGAAGCGTCCAGGTTGCCGTAGCGGATGTTATCCATCACGGTGCCGGTGAACAGGTTCACGTCCTGCAGCACGACGCCCAGCGAGCGGCGCAGATCGGCCTTGCGGATTTTGTTGACGTTGATGCCGTCGTAGCGGATCTTGCCGTCGGCGATGTCATAGAAGCGGTTGATGAGGTTGGTGATGGTCGTCTTACCGGCGCCGGTGGCGCCGACAAACGCGACCTTCTGGCCCGGCTTGGCAAACACGGACACGCCGTGCAGCACCTCGTGGTCGGGCGTGTAGCCAAAGTCGACGTTGTCCATGACCAGGTCGCCGCGCAGTGGCACGTACTCGATCTCGCCGGTTGCGCGGTGCGGATGTTTCCATGCCCACATGCCGGTGTGGTGGTCGGCCTCCTCGAGCTGCCAAGTGTCGGGGTTGACCTGCGCGTTGACGAGCGTCACGTAGCCTTCGTCGGTCTCGGGCTTCTCGTCGATGAGCTCAAAGATGCGGTCGGCGCCGGCGAGGCCCATGACCACGGCGTTGATCTGCTGCGAGATCTGGCCGATCTGTCCGCAGAACTGCTTGGTCATGTTGAGGAACGGCACCACGACGGCGATGGACAGCGCCATACCCGAGATGCTCAGGTTGGGCACGCCCAGCGCCAGGAAAATGCCGCCGGCAAGGGCCACCAACACGTAGAGCAGGTTGCCCAGGTTCATAAGGATAGGCATGAGGATGTTGGCGTACATGTTGGCCTTCTGCGAGACCTCGAAGAGCTTTTCGTTGCGCTCGTCAAAATCGGCCTCGGCGGCAGACTCGTGGCAGAATGCCTTGACGACCTTCTGGCCGTTCATGACTTCCTCGATATGGCCCTCGACCACGCCGAGCTCGGTCTGCTGCGCAATAAAGAAGCGCGCGGAGTTGGAGCCGAGCAGCTTGGTCATAAAGGTCATAAAGGCGACGCCGGCCACAATGACCAGGCACATCCACACGCTGTAGTACAGCATGATAAAGAACACCGTGACGATGACGATGGTCGTCATAAGCAGGTTGGGCAGCGACTGGCTGATCATCTGGCGCAGCGTGTCGATGTCGTTGGTGTAGTGGCTCATGATGTCGCCGCGCTGGTGCGTGTCGAAGTAGCGAATCGGCAGGTCCTGCATGCGGTTGAACATCTTCTCGCGCAGCTTCTCCAGCGAGCCCTGCGTGACGATGGCCATGGCGCGGTTCCAGAACAGCGAGGATAGGATGCCGACGCCGTAGATGCAGGCGAGGGTGGTCACGAGCTGTGCGATCTTGGGCTGTGCGGCTTCCCAATCGCCCGACTGCCACGATTCGCTAATAATCTGCAGGGCGCTCTGAAGGAAGGTCGCGCCGATGGAGTTGATGATGGCGCAGAGCACCACGCCGACGACGACGAGGGGCAAAAGCACGGGGTAGAAGCCAAAAAGCGTCTTGATGAGGCGCGACATGGTGCCGCCCTTGCGGTTGAGTGCGCGCTCGGCGGTCGTTGCCTTACTCATGTGCCTCGCCTCCTTCCTGGGTCTGAGCTTGCGTTGCGGATGCCTCGGTGTCGGCCTCGCCGGCCCCTTCGCCCTCGGCAAACATCTTGTTTTGCGAGGTGAAGGTCTCGCGGTAGATCTCGCTCGTCTTGAGTAGCTCGTCATGGCTGCCGATCTGAGCGATACGTCCGCCCTCCATGACGATGATGCGGTCTGCGTCCTGCACGGAGCTAATGCGCTGGGCGATGATGAGCTTGGTCGTGTTGGGCAGATAGCTTGCCAACCCTGCGCGGATCTTGGCGTCGGTCTTGGTGTCGACAGCGCTGGTGGAGTCGTCCAGGATCAAGATCTTGGGGCGACGCAGCAGGGCACGCGCAATGCACAGGCGCTGCTTCTGACCGCCGGAAACATTGGAGCCGCCCTGTTCGATCCAGGTGTCATAGCCCTTGGGGAAGCCATCGACAAACTCATCGGCGCAGGCCAGATGTGCCGCCTCGCGGACTTCCTCGTCGGTGGCGTTCGGGTCGCCCCAGCGCAGGTTCTCGGCAATGGTGCCGCTAAACAGCACGTTTTTCTGTAGCACCATGGCCACTTGGTGGCGCAGGGCGTCCAGCTCGTAGTCGCGCACGTCCATGCCGCCCACGCGCACGGTGCCTTCGGTGGCGTCGTACAGACGGGCGATGAGGTTTACAAGCGTGGACTTGGCCGAGCCGGTACCGCCGATGATGCCGATGGTCTCGCCGCTCTTAATGTGCAGGTCGATATCGTCGAGCGCCTGGCGCTTCGCATGCGCGGAATACTTAAAGCTCACGTGGTCAAAGTCGATGGAACCGTCGGCAACTTCGAGCACGGGCTCGGCGGGATCGGCGATCGTGGGCTCGGCGGCCAGCACCTCGGTAATGCGGTGCGCCGATTCGTCGGCCATGGTCACCATGACAAAGATCATCGACAGCTGCATCAGGCTCATGAGGATCTGGAAGCCATAGGTAAAGATCGAGGAGAGCTGGCCCACGTCGAACAGCGTGCCCTGGCTCGTGATGATGAGCTTGGATCCCAGGTAGATGATGACGACAAATGCGCCGTTGACGCAGATGTTCATCATGGGGTTGTTAAAGGCGAGCAGCTTCTCGGCGCGGGTGAAGTCCATCTGGACGTCGCGCGCGGCGGTGGCGAACTTCTCCTTCTCAAAGTCTTCGCGCACGTAGCTCTTGACCACGCGCATGCCGGTGACGTTTTCCTCGACGGACTCGTTAAGGGCGTCGTACTTGTGGAACACGCGCGAGAAGATGGGGCGTACCTTAAAGATGATAAAGAACAGTCCAAAGCCCAGCAGCGGAATGATGACCAGGTAGACCATGGCGACGCTGCCGCCCATGATAAATGCCATGGTAAAGGCGAAGATCAAGACCAGCGGCGCGCGCACGGCGATACGGATGATCATCATAAAGGCCTGCTGAACGTTGTTGATGTCAGTGGTCAGACGCGTGACGAGCGAGGAGCTCGAGAACTCATCGATGTTGGCAAAGCTGAACGTCTGGATCTTGTAGAACAGGTCGTGACGCAGGTTCTTGGCGAAGCCGCAGCTCGCATGGCTGCAGGTGACGCCGGCAGCGGCGCCAAAAGCAAGCGACGTCAGCGCGATGAGCACCAAAAAGCCTGCGGTGGGAAGCATCTCGGCTACGGTGGTGCCGTCTTTGATGGCGTCGATCAGGTTGGCGGTGATAAATGGAATCAGCATCTCGCAGAGCACCTCGCCAAGCACGAGCAATGGCGTGGCAACAGCGACTTTCATATAGTCGCGGATGCTGCCCATGAGGGTTTTAATCATCCAGTTCCTCCCAGGTTACACGGATTTTATCGAGCATTTCGGCGAGGTCTTCGCGCTCGTCATGGGTGAGCGCGCTAAAGGCCCGTTCTCTAAAGCGGATGCGGGCCGCCTGCTCAACGCGGGCCTTTTCCCATCCTGCTTCGGTCAGGCGGATGGTGAGCTGCCGACGGTCTTTGGGATTGCGACTGCGTTCGATGAGGCCGCCCAGTTCGAGCTTGGACAGAATCTCGGAAAGGGACCCCGGCTTGAGGTCGAAGTGCATGCCGAGCTCCTGTTGGGACAGCTCGCCGGTCGGCTGCTTGGCGAGTAGGCAGACAATAGGCGCCTTGCCAGATATGCCGCCGCCGTGAAAATGCATGTAATGGCCGCAAAACCCCAGCCCATGGAGGATTCTCTTGGCGAGACGGTCCTCCTTGGACTGGGTTTCGGGCTCGTCTGCCGGCCGTGAGGGGTCGCCGCCAGGTTCATGCGGATAGGCGAGTGGTTCAACACACATATCTAAGCTTCGCTCCTTTCTTTAGTTAGGTAGAGAGATTGTTTTGTACCTAAGTGATTCTAGGGGTACCTAACTGATTGTCAAGGTACCGAATCGATTTTGTGGCAGTGCTGGGATGCCGGTGCCAGGGGAATCTTGGACAGTCTTTGCAGCGTAGATTCAGCGGGCCACGGCGTATCCCGGAGTTTCCGATAGGTTCATTAAGGGGGCGAGACTGGCAGTTGCCGGTTTCGCCCCCTTGGCTTTCCGGGACTTAGAGCGGCTCGTCGCCGGTTCGGAGGATGGCGAGATATGGCTCATATGAAAACGTGCGGTATCGTTTCCTGCTCGTATCGCGTTGGACAAGAATGCCCCAATCGGTAAATTGGGATATAAGGTTGTTTGCGCTCGATCTGCTAATCTGCATTCGTTCAGACACAAAGGCGGTGTCGACGATCGGATTGCCCTCGAGAAGGTCGAGTAGCATAAGGGCGTTCGTCGTAGCCCTTCCCGCCTTTTCGCGAATCAGCCTTTCGGTTTCCGAATGGAGGTCGACAAGCTTCCGCATCGAATCCCGTGCCTCGCGTGCGCTTGCAAGCAAACAGGTACTGAAAAACGAAACCCATCCCTCAAAATCGCCTCTCTGCCTTACGCGCATAAGCCAATCGTAGTATTCGCTCCTGTGTCGTTTGAGTTCATACGAGGGGTAGATGACCGGCTTGGTGAGCGCCCCATCATGTATGAGCGAAAGGAGGATGAGCAGACGCCCGAGGCGTCCGTTGCCGTCGAGGAACGGGTGTGTGGTTTCAAACTGGTAGTGCACCAAAGCGACCTTGATGACCGGATCGATGTCGTCACGCTCGTTGATGAAAAGCTCGAGGTCGCCAAGTGCCTCCTTCATATCCTCCGTGTTGGGAGGGACATACGGGGCCTCATTGAGCGTGCAGCCGTTTGGTCCGACCCAGTTCTGAGTCGTCCTGAACTGGCCCGGCGTCTTGTCGGAGCCTCTGCCATTTCCAAGCAATGTGGCATGGACGGATTTGAGCAGCCTCATACAGAGTGGCAGTTCCTCCATGAGCTTGGTCGCCTGCTGCACCGCTCGAGTGTAGTTGACGACGTCGGTTAGGTCCCGGCTCGCATTGGATTCGTTTGACGGGTCAAGAACATCATCGAACGTACATTGCGTACCCTCGATTTGAGAGGACAAGAGCGCTTCCTTGCGAACGTATATAGAAAGGTACATGTCGATGTTCGGAACAAAGCGAGACATGCCTTTAACCTCGCCGAGTACGGCGCGGCAATCGGAGACAAGCCGCATGGAATCAGCGGATAAATTGATTGGAAAGAATGAATCCATATTGGCGGGTCTAAACGAATCATAGGCGAGGGCTCCTGAAAGGTTGTGCCTGACGTTTCCCTGTCGTCCGGGTGTGATGGGTGCGAGCATCGTTAGTGTCCTAAGAACAAATTTGAGCCAAAACTTGTTCTTAGAATTTTATAGCGCCTTCTAAGGCCAAGTTTCTGCAATAAGAAGCGTCAGAAAACTCTAAGAGCAAAATTACGCCCAAACTTGGTCTTACATCCGAAGGCAAGACTTAGATTGCACTGCGCTACACTTAGTCGCACTGTGGCGCTGCTGCGCCGTGCCTGAACCAAGGGAGACCCTCATGAAGAACACTCAGCTGCTGCTGATCAACGATATGTGCGGCTACGGCAAGGTTGCGCTTTCCGCCATGCTGCCGGTGCTGTCGCACATGGGCTACCGTATCCATAACCTGCCGACGGCGCTCGTTTCCGACACGCTCAACTACCCCAAGTTCTACATCCACGACACCACCGAGTACGTGCGCCAAAGCCTCGCTATCTGGGAGGAGCTCGGCTTTGAGTTCGACGCCCTCTCGACCGGCTTTATCGTGACCGAGGAAGAGACGCGCATCATCTCGGACTTTTGCCACCGCCGTGCGCAAAAGGGCACCAAGGTGTTCGTTGACCCCATCATGGGCGACAACGGCAAGCTCTATGCGGGCGTGCCCGAGTCCACGATCGGTCTCATGAGGCACCTGCTCGAGTGCGCCGACTACGCGGTTCCCAACTACACCGAGGCCTGTTTGCTCACCGACACGCCTATCGTCGAGCAAATTACGCCCGATGAGGCCCGCGCCCTTGTGGACGCCGTGCGCGAGCTGGGTGCCAAGTCGGTGGTCATTACGAGCGCCGTAGTCAATGGCACGAACGCGGTTATCGGTTACGACCATGTGGCGGGGGAGTACTTTACGATTCCCTTTGAGCTCATTCCGGTCTATTTCCCGGGCACGGGCGATACGTTCTCGGCGGTGCTCGTCGGCCGCGTTATGGCAGGTTGGAGTCTGCAGCGCGCGACGTCCGATGCCATGCGTGTGGTGGCTGAGCTTATCGAGCGCAATGCCGACCAAGAGGACAAATCGGCCGGCCTTCCCATCGAGGCCTGCCTGGATGTGATCGACCATGAGTAACGCCGACGAGGGCGGCATCAAGCCTGCGGGCGAGAACAAGCCGCTCGGCGCGTCGCGTGGCAAGCGTCCGCGTATCCGCGTGAGCTGCGTGGACCAGCTGGGTGCGTGCCGCTGCCACCATGGTCACAAGCCGGGCGACGTTTTTGACTTCGACCGAGACCGCGGCAAGATGTGCGCCATGGCCTGCCATGTTGGCTTTCCCTATATCGATATCCTGCGCTATGGCGGAACCGTGCCTGGCAACGAGCCCGGCACGGCAAAGTTCTGCTGCCCCGAAGTCGATACACTGAACGTCTGGCTTGCCGAGATCGTTGACGAGTAGTCGAGCGCAATGTGACAAAGGGACAGCCCCTTTGACACATTCGCCGGTGGTGCCCCTTCTTTTGCTTATAATTTCAAATCTCTGCATTTCATCCGATTTTAGGTTCTAAAAATTCTGCGTTTCATCGATAATCATGCATATAAAACTTTGCATTTCATTCGATGACACCGAGGGGAGAGCCTATGCTGCGCAGGAAAATAGCGGCAGAGCTGGAGCGTTGGCTGAAGTCTTCCGAGCAAAAGGCCTTATTCATCACGGGTTCTCGCCAGATCGGCAAAAGCTATTCGATTCGCGCGTTTGGCAAAGCCAGCCACGCAACTTACATCGAGCTTAACCTCATGGAAAATCGCCAGGCAAAAGATGCTCTTCTCGAGGCGCGGGATGCCGATGATTTCATCAGCAGAGTGACGCTTCTTTCGGGAAAGTCGATTGCACCAGGCAAAACGCTCGTGTTTATCGATGAGGTCCAAGAGGCCCCCGACATCATGACGATGGCAAAGTTCCTTGTTGAGGACGGGAGGTGCCGCTGGGCGTTTTCGGGGTCAATGCTCGGGACCCAGTTCAAGGGCGTCAGGTCCTATCCCGTGGGGTATGTCCACGAGCTTAGGATGTTCCCGCTCGATTTTGAGGAGTTTTGCTGGGCAATCGGGGTGAGCGAGGGGGCTCGCCAAACGATACGTGACGCGTGTATCAGCGAGAGGCCCATTCCTGATTACATTCATGACGCGATGATGGCAAACTTCAGGACCTATACCGTTGTCGGCGGAATGCCAGAGGTCGTGCAGCGTTTCCTTGACACGCGGGGCGACCTTGCCTCTGTTCGTCAGCTGCAGTCAGAGCTCAACGAACAGTACCGACGGGATATCTCCAAGTATGCAAGCGGGCGAGCCCTTCAGGTGCAGAGCATCTACGATCAGCTCCCTATTATGCTCGAGGGCGAAAACAAGCGCTTCGTGCTCAATTCCATTGACCCCAAGGCTTACTACGAGAAGTATCAGCGAGATTTTGTATGGCTTGTCGATGCCGGCGTTGCTCTCAAAGCCGATATCGTAACCGAGCCAAAATCGCCCCTGCTCAAGACGGCGCGGCCATCGCAGTTCAAGCTATATCAATCGGATACGGGCATGTTGATGGCGCGCTACCCCGTTGGAGTCGCCCAAGCGGCGTATCTTGATAGCAAGGAGCCCAATCTGGGCGGCATTTACGAAAACGTGGTGGCCCAGCAGCTGGCCGCCCAAAATCGCCAGCTTTACTACTATCAGACAAAAAAGCGCGGTGAAGTGGACTTTGTGGTCGATGGACCGGATGGGACGGCTGTTCCGATCGAGGTTAAATCGGGCTCCTATTACCACGCGCACGCTGCGCTCGGTCATGTGCTTGATACGGCTGAATATGGCGTAAGGCTCGGGATTGTTTTCTCGAGAGGCAACGTCGAGCGCAACGGAGCGGTTCTCTATTTGCCGCTATATGCGACCTGGGCCCTTTCGGATGTTTTGGGCGACTCCTGCGCCGAGGGGATAAAGCTGGAGGTCAAGCCGGTCTAGGGCCAGTCCCGGATGTGACAAAGGGGCAGTTCCTTTGTCACATTCATGAGCGTGGATTTTCTCCCGTTTAGAGCGTGGTTCGTGCGCCCACGAACCTACAGCTGCTCGAGCATGGCGGTGCAGCCGGCGATCACGTCGCGGTAGGTGGCATCGAAATTGCCGGTGTACCAGGGATCGGCCACGTCGCCGGGGCGCTCGGTCCAATCGAGCAAGCGCGTAATCTTGCCGTCAGGGTCGTCGCCAAAGATGCGACGCAGGCCACGCGCGTTCTCAGCATCCATATAGACAATATGGTCCCAGTCGCCATACTCCGCGCGACGCACCTGACGTGCACGATGTGCGACGACGGGAATCCCGACTTCGCGCAGCTTGGCGACCGTGCCATGATGCGGCGGGTTGCCAATCTCCTCGGTCGAGGTCGCAGCGGAATCGATGACAAATTCGCCCTCGCGCCCGGCGCGGCGCACCAACTCGGTAAACACCGACTCAGCCATCGTCGAGCGACAGATATTTCCATAGCAGATAAAAAGAATGCGTTGCATGAGCGGCTTCCTTTCTAGGCGGTCGCGCAGGGCTTACAGACTGCTCTTGAGGCAGTTTGCTCCAATAAAGCCCGCTGCGTACAAGGGGAGGTGGCGCAGCTCGCGCTCGTCATCGGTTTCGCTGCGGGAAAAATTGTTCTCGGACAAAATGTAGGCATATGGCGATCGGGCTTTGTCCATAAACGACCCGAGGGTTCTCGCGCGCACGTTACGTGCGGACTTTACTTCGACGGGCACAATTTCCATACGGTCGGTCTGAAGTAAAAAATCGAGCTCGCCGGTCGTCTTCCAAGACGACGGCGGCACCCAGTAATACGTCTGCAAGCTATTGCCCGAAAATGCTTGCATGACCGAGTTTTCCGCCAGGGCGCCTCGGAAGTCGGAAGATAGCGCTATGGCGGAATCCTCTTTGAGGTCGAGCCAGAGCCGCGGGTTGATGCCGAGTTTGTAGAACATGAGGCCGGTATCGAGAAGATAGACCTTAAAGAAACTTCCATCTTCGTCGTCGAAGGGAACGAGGGGAGGCTCGATGCCTTCGGTCAGGTTGTTGACCGATATGATGCCGGCGCCTTCGAGCCAGTCGAGCGGCTCGATAAGCTTGGCGCGACGGCCTCCGCGTTCGACCTCGGAGTACTTGAATTTTTTTGTGGACGATCTCAGCAGCTGGGACGGAATGGAGCGCCAGACCTTGCGCGCCGCCACGCCGCTGATCCCGTTTTCGGGGTCGGTCATATCGGCGGTATAGGTCTCGTCGATTTCGCGCTGCTCGACGCGCGCATCCTCGATGGATAACGTCTTGCGATATGCGTTGACGGCGGCGGGCATGCCGCCCACGATCTGGTATCGATGAAACAGGCTGAGCGCGGCTTGGTGCGCGGCGTAGGTCTCGAGCGTGCCGGCGTGGGTACGAATGGCATTGGCCATCTGCTCCTCGTCGAGCGCCCAGAGAAACTCCTCGAACGACATAGGATGCATGGTCTCTTGACGAACGCCGCTGGGAAAAGGCAACTTGCGCTTGCGCGTGGCGACGCCGAGCTGACTGCCGGTCGCGCATATGCGCCAGCCCGAACCCGAAAAAAAGCGAAGCGAGTTGAGCGCCCGTTCGCAGAGCTGCACCTCGTCAAACAGGATGAAGGCGGTTTCTTTGCGAATGGGGGTGCGTTTATAGTCTGAGATTCGCGCCACGATGGCGTTAACGTCGTCGGTGGGACAGTCGAACAGCGGAGCGATCAGCTCAAGATCGGTCTGAAAGTCGAGTTTGACAAACGCATCGCCGGCGATTCGTCTGCCGATTTCCTCGGCAACGTACGTTTTGCCTACGCGTCGCGCACCACGGATGAGGAGGGGGCGCGACGCGTCCTTTGTCGCCCATGATTCGATAACGGATTCGATTGATCTGCGCATGGGGCCGCCTTTCCAATTTCGTGTACTTCAGATACATAGTTTAGTACGATTTCATGTACTTGGAATACATGAAATAGTAGAAAAGTGTGTATCTGAAGTACACGAAATTGCACTGTTGGAGCTTGCAGGCGGATAAACACTACTCGTATGGGACGGTTTTCACCGGTTGCTCGCCACCTTGGGCTATGTTCGCCCCTATGCCTGCATCCGGGGCTGTGCAGATTGACGACGGCGTTCCCAGCGAGCCAACTTAATCGTCACCAGCGTAAGCACCCAGGCCACAAGCGAGAACACGGCACCGACCGCGCCAACGTAGGCAATGCCAGCTTCGCTTACCACGGCGCCGCCCACTGCAGTGCCAAACGAGATGCCGACGTTAAACGCCATGGGCTCCACCGAGCTCGCGAGCACCATCGATTTGGGATGGCGGCTGCGAGCCACGTCCATAAAGTGCGTGATGCACGACACCGAGAACAGGTACATGAGCATCGCCAGGCTAAAGACAAAGACAAGTGCGAGCGGCATGGCAGCGCCTACGGCAAACAGCCCAAACAATGCCGCCGCCTGCAGCACAAACGTCACGAGTAGCGCCTTCATGCCAAAGCGCGCATCGATCCATCCGCCCAGGATGTTCGAGATCAGGCAGAATACGCCGTAGGCCATAAGCGTGGTGCTCGCCTGAACGGTGCCCATGCCCAGCACCTGCTCAAGATAAGGCGTCACATAGCCGTAAAACACGTAGACCGAGCCCACGCCAAACAAAAAGATGAGCATGCCGGTGATGATGCTCGGCTCGCGCAGCAGCCCCGCCTGCTCGCGAAAGGTGGCAGGCTCGTCGGTTTGCCCAGCGCGCGGCATAAACGCCACGAGCGCGCTGCAGATCAGAACGGCAAAGGTCAGCGTGCCGTACATGGCCACGTGCCAATCGAGTGTGTCGGCCACAAACTTGCCAATCGAGGTCACAAAGACCATCGCCACGGAAAACGCGCCGTACACGACCGAGATGGCAAGTGAGGTTTGCTGCGGGGATAGCAGCTCAGGGATGTACGTCACGCCCACGGCGAGCAGCGCACCCGAGACAGAGCCCAGGACAATGCGTGAGATAAACAGCACCTGGAAGTTGGGAGCCAACGCCATGACCAGGTTGCCGAGCACAAAGACGACGCTATAGCACACGAGCAGCTGGTAGCGGCGGAATCGCCCCGTGCTGAGCGCGAGCACCGGCGTCGCGATAGCGTAGACGAGCGCAAACACGCTGATGAGCTGGCCCGCAGTGGCAAGTGATATGCCGAGTTCCGTCGCTAGGTCGCTTTCGATGCCGATGACCACGAACTCGGAGCAGCCGAGCGAGAATCCCAACAGCACGAGCAGCGCCAGGCAGAGCTTGGTGCGCGCGGGGGAGAGCGCGGCGGCGGTTGGCTTACTTTTAGGCGTGGTTGCGGCGGTCAAGGTTGTCACTCCAATGTCGCATGAATAAGCGGGATTCAATCCCTGCAACTCTAACAGAATGTGACAAAGGGGCAGTCCCTTTGTCACATTGCGCTGCCGGCCAGTCGCCTAAACCGTCACAACATTCGATGAAAATCTCGAATTCGAGGAAAAGCGTCGAATGTTGTGACGGTTTTCGTGTTCGGCGCGGGTGAGCTTCGGTGTCGTCTGGGGGTATAAGACTAGCGAGTGTTTATTTGCGAGGCCTAAGGGGCGCCCCGTATGGATATCGATAACTTTGAATGGTGGTATAGCGAGGGCGAGGCTCCGGACGAGGAGTGGGACGAGCCCGCGTCGCGTGACGTGTCGAGCGACGAGGACGAGACCGGCAACGATGCCGCTGTCGAGCCTGATGCCGCCTCCGATGCCGCCGAGCCCCTGACCTTTGAGCAGGCTTGGGCCCAAGCCGAGGCCGATGAAGCTAAGGCCGATGCCACGGCCACACTCGGTGAGCCGGCGGACATGTCCATCTCGCCGGCAAAGATCCCGCAGCCGCGCCATAACATCGACCCCGGCAGCACGGCATCCTTCAGCATACTCGACGTGCCCGCGCAGGGTGCTCAGGCGCCTGCGCCCACGCATCGCCCCGACCTGGCTCGCGAGGAAGACGCGGGCCGCCGCTCTCCGCTCGGTCCCATCCTCATCGCCTTCATGGCCGGCGTCATCGCTTGCTCGGCGATCGGAAATGTCTGGAGCCATGTGGAGC
>DBEWTR010000228.1:0-2680 GCA_048205775.1 Collinsella sp.
TTCTGGGGCCTTATCATCCTGACCCTGTGGCAGCAGGTCGGCTACATGATGATCATCTACATCGCTGGTCTGCAGTCCATTCCGTCCGACTACATCGAGGCCGCCAAGGTCGACGGCGCTACGGCATGGCAGACGTTTTGGAAGGTTAAGATCCCTAACCTGATGCCGACCATCACCATCTGCCTGTTCCTGTCCATCACCAACGGCTTTAAGCTGTTCGACCAGAACCTCGCCCTTACCGGCGGCGCCCCCGCGCACTCCACCGAGATGCTCGCCCTGAACATCTACAACACGTTCTATTCGCGTGCAGGTATCGCATGGCAGGGCATCGGTCAGGCCAAGGCGGTTATCTTCTGCATCCTGGTCGTGGCCATCTCCATGATCCAGCTTAAGGCCACGAGGTCCAAGGAGGTGCAGCAGTAATGAAACGCGATAAGGTTATCAACCGCGCGCTCTCGATTTTCTTTACGATTCTGTCGCTCGCGTGGATCTACCCCGTGTTTATGATCGCGCTCAATTCCTTTAAAAAGGCAACTGCAATCAGCACCACCACGGCATTCGATCTGCTCACGCCCGAGACGTTCAACGGCCTCGCAAACTACATGCATGCCCTTAACGAGCAGGGCTTTGCCTCGGCATTTATGTACTCGCTCATCATCACGGTCACGTCGGTCGTGCTGATCTTGGTGTGCTGCTCCATGTGCGCTTGGTACGTGGTTCGTGTCAACAACAAGATCTCGAACTTCTTCTATTACCTGTTCGTGTTCTCGATGGTCGTGCCGTTCCAGATGCTCATGTTCACGCTGTCCAATTTGGCGGACCGCATCGGCTTCAACACGCCGTTCAACATCTGCTTTATCTACCTCGGCTTTGGCGCGGGCCTGGCGGTCTTTATGTTCGCCGGTTTTGTAAAGAACATCCCGCTCGAGATCGAGGAGGCGGCCATGATTGATGGCTGCAACCCGGTCCAGGTGTTCTTTAAGATCGTCCTTCCCATCATGAAGCCCACCTATCTTTCGGTCGGCATCCTCGAGACCATGTGGGTCTGGAACGACTATCTGCTGCCCTACCTTACGCTCGACTCCACCAAGTACAAGACCATTCCTATCTTGATCCAGTACTTCCGCGGCGGCTACGGCCACGTCGAGCTCGGCCCCATGATGGCCTGCATCATGATGGTCGTTATCCCCATCGTTATCATGTACATCCTCTGTCAGAAGTACATCATCGACGGCGTGGTGGCAGGTGCCGTCAAGGGCTGATGCCGTAACTGTTTTGCAAGTTTCTGCGGCGCCCCTCAGCGCGGCGCCGCATATCGAAAGGTAGAGACATGGCCGAGATCGTTCTCAAACATGTTCAGAAGGTGTATCCCAACAACGAGTCCAAAAAGAAGGGCTTCTTTGGCAAAAAGAAGAAGACCGAGGAGAAGAAGCACAACCTCAAGGTTACCGAGGACGGTGTGCTCGCTGTAGAGGACTTCAACCTCACCGTTCACGACCAGGAGTTCGTCGTCCTCGTTGGCCCCTCTGGCTGCGGCAAGTCCACGACGATGCGCATGGTCGCCGGCCTGGAGGACATCACCTCGGGCGATGTGCTCATCGATGGCAAGCGCGTCAACGACGTGGCACCCAAGGACCGCGACATCGCCATGGTGTTCCAGAGCTATGCTCTGTACCCCAATATGACGGTGTACGAGAACATGGCGTTTACGCTTGAGCTCAAGAAGGTTCCCAAGGACGAGATCGACCGCAAGGTTCGCTCTGCTGCCGAGATCTTGGGTATCACCGAGTACCTCGACCGTAAGCCCAAGGCGCTCTCCGGCGGCCAGCGCCAGCGTGTCGCTATCGGCCGCGCCATCGTGCGTGACCCCAAGGTCTTCCTGATGGACGAGCCGCTGTCCAACCTGGACGCCAAGCTTCGTAACCAGATGCGTGCCGAGCTCATTAAGCTGCGCCACGAGATCAAGGGCACGTTCATTTATGTTACTCACGACCAGACCGAGGCTATGACCCTCGGTGACCGTATCGTGGTCATGAAGGACGGCGTCGTCCAGCAGATCGCCACCCCGCAGGAGGTCTTCAGCCATCCCGCGAACATCTTCGTCGCCGGCTTTATCGGCGTGCCGCAGATGAACTTCTTCGATGCCCAGCTGGTGCGCTCGGGCAACGGCTTTACCGTCAAGACCGAGGATATGAACGTGGCGCTCGCCCCCGAGACTTGCGCTCAGCTTGCCCTCAACTGGGACGGCGGCGACGTGAAGGAGATTACGGCCGGCGTGCGTCCCGAGCAGATCCTGCTTGCCGACAAGGGCGAGGAGGGCGCGCTCCAGGGTACCGTCGAGGTGACCGAGCTCATGGGCTCGACCGAGCATGTCCACGTGACCGCTCCCGACGGCCAGTTTGTTCTGATTATCCCCGTCGTCGATCTCGAGGCCAAGGGCGCGCTCAAGGCGGGCGACCCCATCTGGTTCAAGTTCGAGAAGAACGCGACCCACCTCTTCGATAAGGTCTCTGGCAAGAACCTTATCTAGGCCTGGTGCATCCGGGCCCTCCCTTTGGGCGACTGCGGTATTGCCATCCTTTTGCCGCGGTCACATATAAGGCTCCCCTCCCGTCCACTGGGCGAGAGGGGAGCCTTTCTTTGTGCTGGGGCTGTCTGACCGGTCGTGTGTGTGGGGAAG
>DBEWTR010000226.1:0-3113 GCA_048205775.1 Collinsella sp.
CCCCATCTTTGACGGCATGCGTACCTGCGTAAACGCCTGCGTGTTCTGCTTTATGACCATGTTGCCCAAGGGCGGCCGCTCCACGCTCTATATTCGCGACGACGACTACCGCCTGAGCTTTTTGCAGGGCAACTTCGTCACGCTCACGAACCTCACCGACGAGGACGTGCAAAACGTCATCCAACGCAACATGAGCCCTATGAACGTGTCGGTCCATGCCGTGAGCCCCGACGTCCGCCGTCGTATGATGGGCCGCAACGCCCAGCGCGGCATGGACGTACTCGAGACCATCATGGCCGCCGGCATCGAGATTCACGCGCAGATCGTGTTGTGCCCCGGCATGAACGACGGCGAGGAGCTGGAAAAGACCCTGCGCTTTTGCGAGGAGCACGAGCAAATCACAAGCCTGGGCATTGTGCCGCTCGGTTTTACCAAGCATCAGAACCGCTTTAGCTGGTCATACAGCAACAAGCCCGAACTGGCGCGCGAGACCATTGCCATGATCCGTCCCTACCAGGACCGCGCCTTCGAGCGTTTTGGCCGCCACACCTTCCAGATGAGCGACGAGTTCTACCTGGACGCCGGCATCGATCCGCCCGAGGCGGACTTTTACGACGGCTATCCGCAGTACTACGACGGCATCGGCATGATCCGCTCGTATCTGGACGAGACGGACGATGTGCTTGCCGCCGATGCCGAGCGACTGGCCCGCGTCCGCGAGGCCATCGCCGCTCGCAGCCAGCACCTGCTGTGCCTCTCGGGCGCCAGCGCACGCGACACGGTAGCCCGCTTTGTGGAATCGCCCAAGGGACTCGCCGGCACTGTCACAGCCATCAAGAACCGCTACTTTGGCGGCAACGTGGACGTGACCGGCCTCATCGTCGCCTGCGACATTCTGGAACAGCTGCCGCAGGACCTCTCGGGGGTTATGCTCTTTGTGCCTAAGCTCATGTTCAACGCTGACGGCATGACGCTTGACGAGTATCATCGTGACGATTTACTCGCAAGCCTTACCAGTCGCGGCGCCGAGGTTCATGTAGTGTCGACCATGCCGCATGAGCTGCTCGATACCCTGGAGCACATCCTTGGCATTGTGCCTGCCGACTCTAACACTTCCACTGACCCTACCCATTAAAGGAGTGCAGATGAAACCTATCGTCGCCGTCGTCGGACGCCCCAACGTGGGCAAGTCCACGCTCGTTAACCGCCTGGCCCAGACCTCGGACGCCATCGTCCATGAGTCCCGCGGCGTCACGCGCGACCGCTCGTACCACACGGCCGATTGGAACGGCCGCGAGTTCACCATCGTCGACACGGGCGGCATCGAACCGCTCAAGAGCGATGACGTGTTTGCCACATCTATCCGCGACCAGGCCCTCGCCGCCGCCGAGGAAGCCGCCGTCATCCTGTTTGTGGTCGACGGCCGCACCGGCGTCACCGAGGAGGACGAGTCGGTCGCTCGCATGCTCAAGCGCTGCGACAAGCCGGTCTTTCTGCTGGTGAACAAGCTCGACAACCCCGATCGCGAGAACGACAGCATCTGGGAGTTCTATTCGCTCGGCATCGGAGAGCCCACGCCGCTCTCGGCCCTGCACGGCCACGGCACGGGCGACCTGCTCGACGACATCGTGGCCCTGCTTCCCGAGGAAGAGGACGAAGTCGCCGACGAGTTCCCCGATGCGCTGAACGTGGCCATCATCGGCCGCCCCAACGCCGGTAAGTCCTCGCTGTTCAACCGCATCCTCGGCGCCGACCGCTCCATCGTCTCCAACATTGCCGGCACCACGCGCGACGCCATCGACACGGTCGTCGAGCGCAACGGCAAGCACTACCGCATGGTCGACACCGCGGGCATTCGCAAGAAGAGCACCGTGTACGAGAACATCGAGTACTACTCTATGGTTCGCGGCCTGCGCGCCATCGACCGCGCCGACGTGGCGCTGCTCGTCGTCGACGCCTCCGTGGGCGTCACCGAGCAGGACCAGAAGGTCATGGGCCTTGCCATCGAGCGCGGCTGCGCCATCGTGGTGCTGCTCAACAAGTGGGACCTGCTCGACGACGACCGCAAGCGCGAGGCCTGCATGGAGACCATCGACCGCCGTCTGGGCGTCATGGCTCCCTGGGCCCAGTACCTGCGCATCTCTGCCCTGACCGGCCGCAGCGTCGAGAAGATCTGGGCAATGGTAGACGCCGCCGAAAAGACGCGCTCGCAAAAGATCAGCACCTCGCGCCTCAACACGTTCCTCACCAATCTGCGCGAGTTCGGTCATACCGTGGTGGACGGCAAGCGCCGCCTGCGCATGCACTACGTGACCCAGACGGGCGTCAACCCGCCGACGTTCACGTTCTTCGTCAACCACAGCGATCTGGTCAACGACACCTATCAGCGCTACATCGAGAACCGCATGCGCTCGACCTTCGACTTTGCCGGCACACCCATTCGACTCTTCTTTAGGAAGAAGGAGCAAAAGGATGCATAATCCGATTCTGCTGACCGCCATCTGCGCCGTGGTCTCGTTCTTTATCGGGGCGATTCCGTTTGGCCTGATCCTGGGCCGCGTGTTCAACCACACCGACATTCGCAAGGCGGGCTCCGGCAACATCGGCACCACCAACGCACTGCGCGTAGCCGGCCCCAAGGTGGCCGCGCTCACGCTGCTGCTCGACTGCCTTAAGGGCGCCATCTGCGTCCTTATCGCCCGTCCGCTCATTGCCGACTTGGGCTATGGTTTTCCGCCGAGTATTATGGCCCCCGGCGCCGCCGGCGACTGGATGCTCGGCGTCATTTGCCTGGCAGCGGTGTGGGGCCATATCTTCTCGCCCTACCTCAACTTCCATGGAGGCAAGGGTATCGCCGTGGGTCTGGGCGTCATCCTCGCCTGGTACTGGCCCATCGGACTTTCGCTGCTGGGCATGTTTATCGTGGCCGTCGCCATCACCAAGTTTGTGTCGGTGGGCTCGCTTGCCGCGGCCGTCGGTCTTCCCATCGCTGCCTGCGCGGTCTTTCCGTACAGCAGCCTCGGACTTAAGTTTTGCATGGCGCTGATCGGCATTACTGTGGTGTGGGCCCATCGTGCGAACATCAAAAAGCTCATGACCGGTAAGGAGTCCAA
>DBEWTR010000246.1:0-7437 GCA_048205775.1 Collinsella sp.
CCCAGGCCATGCGCCGGGCGCTGGATTTGGACACCCGCGCGGCGCTCTACTTTTCGACCAAGGGCGGCAAGCCGGCGTTGCACGGTGCCGCGAGCGCCGAGCTGCTCGAGGAAGAGCGCGGCGACGGTCGCATCCCGGGCCTTAAGAAAGGTTTCCCCGGCGAGGGTGGCAGCATGGACTTCGACGCCCTGCTCGATCGCGTTGAGGCCGGCATCGCCGAGCGCCTGCGCGAGCTCGAGGCAGGCAACGTTGCCGCCGTCGACCCGACGTCGGCTCAGGCCGCGCATGCGCGCTGCTCGTATAACCACGAAGGAACGTTTGTAAGGAGGGACGTGTAGACCATGGATCTTTCGACTTTGATGCCGCAACAGCTGCAGATTGTCAAAACGCTCGACCGTCCGCTGTTTGTCTCGGCGGGCGCCGGTTCGGGCAAGACCTTTACCCTCACGCGTCGCATCGTCTACGCGCTCTCGCCTGAATCCGGTCCGTTCGTTGAACATCTTGACCAGGTGCTCGCCATTACCTTTACCAAAGATGCCGCGGCCGAGATCCGTGACCGCGTGCGCCGTGCGCTTATCGACGAGGGCATGGACGAGGAAGCACTGACCGTCGACGACGCGTGGATCTCGACCATTCACGGCATGTGCTCGCGTATCCTGCGCGCGCATGCGCTGGAGCTGGGCATCGACCCCGAGTTCACGGTGCTCACCGATACCGACGAGCTTATGGACCAGGCTGTTGAGCATGTGTTGGCCCGCGCGACGGCGCCCGATGCCGCCCCCGAGCTCACGGCATCGCTCAAGGCCCTCTATGCCTGGTATCCCATGGCGGGCGAGGGCGGTTCCTTTGGCGCTGGCGCGACCATCAAGGGCCTGGTGCGCGACCTGCTGGAGCTGTCGAGCCAGTTGCCGGGCGGTATGGACGACGTGTGCGTGGCGCGCGGGCAGGCCGATACCTCGGCACTCGCCGATGCCTATCGCGCGGCGCTGGGCGCAAGCAAGGCCGCGACCGAGAAGGCGCAGATGGCACTCGACGCCATTGACGCGTTCGAGGCGAGCGGCAAGACCATGGCCGATGCAGCGCGACTCATGATGTCGTGCACCATGCCGCGCGCGAGCAAGGCATTCCCTAAGGAGCAGGTCGAGCTGCTCAAGGCCGAGGCCGCCGATGCGTTTATCAATATCGTGCTTGCCTGCGGTGGCCCGGCGCTCGATGCGCTGGTGGGCCTGGCCCGTTCCGTGGAGGCTGAGTATCGCGCGCTGAAGGCTGCCCAGTCCGCCCTCGATAATAACGACCTGCTGCGTATGGCCTACGAGGCCCTGCGCGATTACCCTGCCATCCGTGCTGCGTACGAGGGCCGCTTTAAGATGGTCATGATCGATGAGTTTCAGGATACCGACCAGATGCAGGTCGATCTGATACGCTACCTGACGGGTGCGGGGGAGCGCGCGCTGTGCACCGTGGGCGATGCGCAGCAGTCCATCTATCGCTTCCGTGGCGCCGAGGTCGAGGTGTTCCGTCGTCAGGAGCGCAAGGTGGGCTCGTCTGCCGCGCCCGAGGCGACTGCCGTGGCCGATGCCCCTGCCGGCGAACTCGTCAAACTCGTGCGCAACTTCCGCAGCCATGACGAGGTGCTGCGTTACGTGGCACGCGTCTTCGACGGCGATGACGGCGGCCTGATGCAGGGCTTTTTGGATCTTGAGGCGAGCGACGGCCGCAAGGACACGCTGGTGGCGGACGCCTCGCGCCGCCAGGCCCTCTTTGTTGCCGGCGGCAGTATGCAGGAGCGCACACAGGCCAAGGCCCGCGCGATCGCCGAGCGCTTCCGCGCGCTCGCCGATGCCGGCCAGCCCCAGGGCGGCATGGTACTGCTGCTGGGCCGCATGACCAACGCCGATGTCTACGCCCAGGCCTTCCGCGATCAGGGGCTCGACTGCGTCATCGCAGGCGGCTCGGTCTTTGCCCAGGCAGCCGAGGTGCAGACGGTGCGTGCCCTGGTCTGCGCGCTCGCCAATCCGGCCGATACGGCGCAGGGCCTTATGCCGCTGCTCGCCTCGCCGATGTTTGCGCTCGGCGCCCAGGAGTTCCTGGCGCTGGCGACCAAGCTCGATGGCGAGACGGGGGAGACCTCGCGCCGGAATATCGACATGGGCATCATGAGCGATTCCGATGTGCCGGGCTTGCAGGGCTTGCCGCTTGTGACGCGTGCCCGCGAGGTGCTGCGCTACGCACTGCGTCGCGTGGGGCGTGATTCGTTCGCCGCCATCGCGCGCGACGCGGTCAATGCCTCCGGCTGGTTCGTGCGCCTGGCGCAGCGCGGCCCCGAGGGCAAGGCCATCGCCGCCAACGTGCTCAAGGCGCTCGACGCCGTGGCCGAGGAGGAGGCCGAGTTCGGCAACTCGCCGCGTTCCATCGCGCTGGCCTTCGACCGCTTCTTGGCGGGCAAGGAGGCCCCGGGTGCCCTCAACGAGGAGGGCGACGGCGCGGTGCGCATCATGACCGTGCATGCGTCCAAGGGTCTGGAGTATCCGGTCGTAGCGGTTGCCGAGTGTTTTGGCGTGCGCAAGCCGTCCGGTGCGGCTCAGATGGGGCGTGTCGAGGGCGGAGCGCAGGTCGTGGCACTGCCAGCTCGTTTTGATGGCGTTAAGCTTGCCGATGGGACCTTTGTGAAGGGCGATGACGTCAAAAAGCAGTTTGAGCATGCGTTTAAGGGCAAGGGCACGTCGCTGTGGCTGCCGCCGGAGCTCATGGAGGACGTCTGTGCGACGGGTTCTCCCGCCGAGGCATTTGCTCGCCTGCGCAACGACGACCTGCAGCTTTCGCTCGAGGAGCGGGCTCGTCTGCTCTATGTCGCCATGACGCGAGCGCGTGAGCTGGTCATTCTGGCGATGGATGCCGGCGTGAGCCGCGGCAAGGTGACGGCGCCGACCTTTGATGTCGAGACCGATCTGACCTACGATGTGCTGCGCCGTATTTTGCCGACCGATGCTCTGGATATGCCGCAGCTCGATGCCGACCGCTTGGTGTTCGACAACTCCCAGCTGGGCGACTACGAGCTCATTTCGCTCGCGGGCTTTACCTTTGGCGAGCAGACGTTTGAGGCCAACGCTTCGCTGGATGCCGAGGGCAGGCTTGTTCGTGGCGATGCCGATACGGATGCTGCCGACGATTCGGCCAGTACAATCGTCCCCGGTCCTGTCGACCCCAAGCCCGATTCGTTCGAGCTTGTGTATCCCCAGGCAGTGGGCGTGCGCATGGGCATCTGTCCGTATCCGATGCGTGACTCGTATAGCTACTCGTCAATCGCCGCGGCACTCCATGCCGAGACGGAAGACCGTGCCGCCGAGGCTCGTGTTCCCATGGACGAGGCCGGCGATGATGCGGAGTCGGATGGTTCCGAGATGACGGACGCAGACGTGGCCGCTGTCGAGCCCGCCGGCAATCCCATGGCGCTGGGCTCGGCCTTCCACGCCGCCTGCCAGTGGCTCATCGAGATGGGTGCCGATGCGCTGCCCGCTGAGCGTGCCGACGCCCTGGCTCGCCTGTGGCACCTGACGCCAGAACAGCGCGAGCGCTTCGATGTCGCTCTGGAGCGCTGGCTCAAGTCGTCGGTTCGTGCCGAGCTGTTCGCGTGGCCGTGCGTTCGCGCCGAGGTGCCGTTCTTCTCGCTGGGCTGCGAGGACGAGGACATCGCCCGCTACGGTGCATATGCCGAAGGCGCCATCGACGCTTTGGCGACCGACCCGGCCGATCCGTCACGCGCACTGGTCATCGATTACAAGACGGGTGGCACGCCGGATGAGACGCCGGACCAGCTGCTCGAGAAGCACGCCCTGCAGGCGCGCGTCTACGCCGACGTGTTGCACAAGGCGGGCTTTGAGACGGTGACGGTCAAGTTCGTTCGCGTGGAGCAGGCGAATCCAGCCATCTTCGTCGAACCCGCCGAACCTCAAGTAGTCATCTACAATCTCTAGCCCTCAGATAACTTGCGGTGGAATACGGGCTGTTTTGGCCAAAAAAGCCGCCAAACAGTCCGCATTTCACCGCAACTGCAAGAGGAGCCGTGTTGGTTTGGCTAGGTTCGGGTGCTGTCCGTGCCGTGCGGTAAAATCGTTCAGTCAGAACACGAACCCGCATCGGAGCTCATCACATGGCATTCGTCCATCTGCACAATCACACTGTTTTCTCCATGCTCGACGGCGCAACCCGTATCCAGGATATGGTCAACCGTGCCGTTGAGCTGGGCATGCCTGCCGTGGCCATCACCGACCACGGCTACATGTACGGCGTACCCGACTTGGCGCTGGCCTGCGACGCCGTCAATCACAACACGCCCGAGTACAAAACCTGGAGCCACGACAAGGCCTTCTTGGAAAAGGACCGCCGCGACGAGCTGGTGGAGCCCGATCCCGAGGAAAACCCGCGCGAGCATGCCCAGTATGTGAAGGACATGGCCATGTGGGACGAGAAGGGCAATATCGACGAGCTCAAGCCGCCCCTGGTCATCAAACCCATCTTTGGCTGCGAGGTCTACTTTACGCCGGACGAGACCCTTGCTCGCGACCACAAGCCCGAGCTCTACCACATGATCCTTCTGGCCAAGGACCAGGAGGGCTACGTCAACCTGATGCAGACGGTTTCCGAGGCCGCCGTGCAGGGCTTTTACTACAAGCCGCGCGTAACGCTCGACAACCTGCGCCGCCATGCCAAGGGCATGATCTGCACGAGCGCCTGCATCGCTGGTATTATCCCCAAGTACATCGACCGCGGTGATATGGAGGGCGCCATCAAGTGGGCCGAGACCTTCCGCGACACCTTTGACCCCGGCGACTTTTATATCGAGATCCAGGAACACGGCATTACCACCGACAACGGCCTGACCGACGAGCAGATGGACCGCACGCTCATCGATATCGCCAAGCAGGTGGGCGTCAAGGTCATCGCCACCAACGACTTCCACTACCTGCGCCGCGAGGACGCGCCCGTGCAGGACGTCATCATGTGCATTGGCATGAATGCCAAGGTCGACGACCCCAACCGCATGCGCATGACCGGCTCGGAGTTTTACATGAAGACCGAGGAGGAGATGCGGGCGATGTTCCCGTATTGCCCCGAGGCCTGCGACAACACGCTCGAGATCGCCGACAAGTGCTACGTCGAGCTGGACTGGGACTCCATCATCCTGCCGCGCTTCCCGTTGCTCGACCCCGGCGAGACGCACGAGAGCCAGTTCCGCCGCGAGTGCGAGAAGGGCCTGCGCCAGCACTACGGCGACGACTGGGCCACGCGCGAGATCGGCGGCGTCAACATCAAAGAGCGCTTTGAGTACGAATACAAGGTCATTTGCGACAAGGGCTTTGCCGCCTACTTTTTGATCGTTGCCGAGTACGTGCAATGGGCCAAGGACAACGGCATCGGCGTCGGCCCCGGCCGTGGCTCGGCCGCCGGCGCTATCGTCGCCTACGCCATGAACATCACCGCGTTCGACCCGCTCGAGAACGGCCTGATGTTCGAGAGGTTCCTGTCCCCGCAGCGCACCGAGATGCCCGATATCGATATGGACTTCGACGATGAGCGACGCCTCGAGGTCGTGGAGCACGTTCGTCAGCTCTACGGCCCCGAGAAGGTCACCCACGTCATCACCTACTCGACCATCAAGGCCAAGCAGGCCATCAACGACGCCGCGCGCGTCCTGGACTACCCGGTCTACATGGGCCAGCGCCTGTCCAAGATGGTCTCGAGCGACCCCAAGGTCAAGCTCAAGCAGGTGCTCGACAAACAACCCGGCAAAGAGGATCTGTTTAACCCCGATTTTGCCGAGGCCTATAAAAAGGACGACGACGCTCGCCGCATCATCGACACGGCGCTCTCGATCGAGGGCCTCACCCGTGGCGAGGGCGTGCACGCGTGCGCCGTTCTGATCTGCCGCGACCCCGTCAACGAGCACGTGCCCACCAAGCTCGACACCAAGGGCGGCGTCGAGATTACCCAGTACGAGGGCCATACCGTCGCCGACATGGGCCTGCTCAAGATGGACTTCTTGGGCCTGCGCACGCTGACGGTTATCTCCAAGGCCAAGGCAAACATCAAAAAGAACTTCGGCATCGACATCAAAGAGGAAGAGATTCCCTTTGACGATCCCGAGATCTTTAAGCTCATGGGCTCCGGCCACACCGCCGGCGTCTTCCAGGTCGAGTCCGCCGGCATGACGGCCACGATCAAGAACATGAAGCCCACCGAGTACAAACACGTCGTGGCATTGATCGCCCTGTACCGCCCGGGCCCGCTGGGCGCCGGCATGGTCTCGTCCTACATCAACCGTATGAACGGCAAGGAGCCGGCCGTCTCCTACGACGACCGTCTGGACGACATCCTGGGCGAAACCTACGGCACCATGGTCTACCAGGAGCAGGTTATGCTCATCTCCGTCGAGATGTGCGGCTTCTCCAAGGGCGAATCGGACTCGCGTATCCGTAAGCCCGTGGCCAAGAAAAAGATTAAGCTGCTCACGTCGACGGTGCTCCACTGGGAGGATGGCTCGGACGAGACCACTTACGACCACTGGATGAATGGCGCTATCAAGAACAACTACACGCGCGAGGTCGCCCAGAAGATTTGGGACGATGTCCTTGAGTTCGCGTCCTACGCCTTCAATAAGTCGCACTCCGCCGGTTACGCCATCCTGGTTATGCAGACGGCATGGCTCAAGGCGCACTATCCGCATGAGTACATGGCGGCCGTTCTGACGTCCTATACGGGTAAGACCGACAAGATCGTGCACTACGTCTCGGCGTGCCGTCACGACGGCATCCCCGTGCTGTCGCCAGATGTCAACGAGTCCGGTACCGAGTTCACGGCTACCAAGGAAGGCGTGCGCTTTGGTCTGGCCGGTATCCGCGGCGTGGGCACCGGCGTGGCGCAGGCGATTATCGCCGAGCGCGAGGCGGGCGGTCCGTTTAAGACGCTGCACGACTTTGTCGAGCGCGTGGACTCGAGCCAGGCCAACCGTCGCGTGATCGAATCGCTGATCAAGGCAGGCGCCTTCGACTCCACGGGGTATCCGCGTCGCCAGATGATGCACTTTGTGGACAAGAACAACCCCGAGAACATCATCGATGCCGCGGTAAAGCGCCAGAAGGACCGCGCGAGCGGCCAGACGTCGTTCTTCGATATGTTTGGCGACGTTGAGGGCTCGGGCTTTGAGGTGAGCGTACCCGATCCGGATGGCCAGGAGTGGGACCGCCACCTTAAGCTGAGCCAGGAGAAGGAGGTCCTGGGCATCTATGTCTCGGACCACCCGCTGCGCCCGTTTGAGTATGCACTTAGCAAAGCGCGCGACTTCTCGTTCTCGCAGATCGACACCGGCTATGAGGTTCAGAATCCTACGGGCGGCACCATCAACCAGGAGATTCCCGAGGGTAAGGCGCTGTGGTGGGC
>DBEWTR010000249.1:0-4163 GCA_048205775.1 Collinsella sp.
CCGCCGACCGATTGCAAGCGGTCGGCGGGGCCATTGTGGCTCTTGACAGCGGATTGGGTCATATGAGCGAACGGCCCTCAAACCTAAGTGAGTAGACTATTTTGCAATAGCCAAGCACAGCCCGCATAGCGAAACATAAAACCGCAGGTAGAACCCTTGCGCAAAAGCCATGTGCTCGCAATATCGCAAAAAGTCTACTCACTTAGCTAGCGACTACACTAAACGGCTGGGCAGAACGCCCATTTCCTGCATTTTCTCGCGCGCTGGCACCCCGCGCCGCCGCTACGCCATAATAGTTGGCGGACAATCGCGAGAGAAAGCAACCATATGGCACAGACCACGACAGATACCGCCGCCAGCACCGTCTCCGGCGCCGGCGCTGCCAGCTCATTCTCGGGCGGCACGGGAACCGAAGCCGAGTTTGGCTCGCTCGGCGCGCTCTCCCCCACCTGGTGGGAGCCCGAGGACGGCAGCGAGCCCGAGCCATGGCTCACGCCCGATCAAGCCTTCGAACGCTTCTTTGAATGGACGAGCGATCGCGGCATTGAGCTGTGGGACCACCAAGAAGAGGCCCTCATGGACCTGGCCGCCGGCGATCACATCATTTTAGGCACACCGACCGGATCGGGTAAATCGCTCGTCGCGCTGGGCATGCTCTTTATGGGCATGGCGCAGGGCAAGCGCTGCTATTACACGGCCCCCATCAAGGCCCTGGTCAGCGAAAAGTTCTTCGACCTGGTACAAGTACTCGGCCGCGATAACGTCGGCATGATCACCGGCGATACGCATATCAATACCAAGGCACCCGTCATCTGCTGCACGGCCGAAATCCTTGCCAACGATGCGCTACGCGAGGGCGAGGACGCCGATGTGGGCTGCGTAGCCATGGATGAGTTCCACTACTTTGCCGACCCCGACCGCGGCTGGGCATGGCAGGTGCCGCTGCTCACCCTGCCCCACACGCAGTTTATGCTCATGAGTGCCACGCTCGGCGATGTCACCGCCATCGCCGCCTCGCTCGAGGAGCACACCGGCGCTGCTTGCGACCTGGTTGTCGACGCCCCGCGCCCTGTTCCGCTGAGCTACGACTATGTGACGACCTCCCTCGAGGGCACCGTCGAGCTCGCTATGCGCCGCGGAGAGGCCCCACTCTACATCGTGCACTTTAGTCAGGACGCCGCGCTTGCCACGGCACAGTCGCTTGCCAACTTTGGCATCGCTAGCAAGGAGCAGCGCGAGGCCATTAAGGAAGCTGCCAAAGGCACGAGTTTCTCCACCGCCTTCGGCAAGATTCTCAAGCGCCTGCTCGGCTGCGGCGTCGGCGTGCACCACGCCGGTATGCTGCCGCGCTATCGCCTACTGGTTGAGCGCCTGGCGCAGCAGGGCCTGCTGCCCGTCATCTGCGGCACCGACACGCTCGGCGTCGGCATCAACGTGCCCATCCACACCGTGGTGCTCACCGCGCTCACCAAGTTCGACGGTTACAAGATGCGTCGTCTGCGCGCCCGCGAGTTCCACCAGATTGCCGGTCGCGCCGGCCGCTCGGGCTTTGACACCGAGGGTATGGTAATTGCCGAGGCGCCGGAGCACGAGATCGAAAACGCCAAGCTTATGGCCAAAGCGGGCGACGACCCCAAAAAACTCCGTAAGATTAAAAAGAAAAAGGCCCCCGAGGGCTTTGTCACCTGGAACAAGCAGACCTTTGAGCGCCTGATCGAGACGCAGCCCGAGACGCTCAAGCCGCGCCTGCGCATCACGCACTCCATGGTGATTAGCGTGGTCGAGCAGGGCGGCGATGCCCGAACCCGCGTACACGACCTCATCGAGACGAGCCTGCAGACTCCCGAGGAAAAGGCTAAGCTCGAGGTTCGCGCCGACGAAATCTTCGCCACGCTCATCGATTCCGGCGTCGTCGTTCGCACCGAGGTGCCGCCCGCGCCTGACGCCCCGGCTGACGCCGCACCAGACATCGATTATGCGCTGACGGTCGATCTACCCGAGGACTTCGCGCTCGATCAGCCACTCTCGCCGTTCTTGCTTGCCGCATTGGAACTGCTCGACCCCGAGAGCGAGACCTATACCATGGATCTGATCTCGATGGTCGAGGCAACGCTCGAGGATCCCAAACAGGTGCTGCGTGCACAGGAGCGCGCCGCGCGCGACCGCGCGATGGCAGAAATGAAGGCTGACGGCGTCGAATATGAGGAGCGCTTGGAGCGCATTCAAGACGTCACGTACGAAAAGCCGCTCGAGGATTTGCTCGACGCCGCCTTTGACAAGTACTGCCAGGAAGTGCCCTGGGCAAACGACTACCAGCTCTCTCCCAAGAGCGTCCTGCGCGATATGCTGGAAAGCGCGAGCGATTTTAAGGGTTACATTCAAAAGCTCGGCATCGCCCGCTCCGAGGGCATTTTGCTGCGCTACCTAGCAGAGGCCTACCGTTCACTCGACCGCACCGTGCCCATCGAGAAGCGCGACGAGCGCCTGCGCGACATTATCTCGTGGCTGGGCTTTGTGGTGCGCTCGGTGGACTCGAGCCTGGTGGATGAGTGGGAGAACGCCGGCAACCCCGCTGCACTCGACGCCGCACCGCCGCAGGGCATCGACGAGGTCGTTGCGGACCGTCGCGGCTGCACGCTGTTGGTGCGCAACGCACTCTTCCGCCGCGTGACCCTTGCCGCTCGCGAGCACGTTCGCGACCTGGGCGAGCTCGACGACGACTGGGGCATGAGCGAAATCCGCTGGCAAAAGGCGCTCGATGCTTACCACGAGCAGCACGAAGAAATCCTCACCGACGGAGATGCCCGCAGCGCCGCGATGTTTTCCATTGACGAGTCCGACGAGAAGACCGCGCACGTATGGCACGTGCACCAGATCTTTGCCGACGAGGATGGCGACCACGATTTTGGCATCATGGGCGATGTCGATCTGGACGCCACGCAAGACGGCGGCGAGGTCATCTTCAAAAACTACCGCGTCGGCTTTATCGAGGACCTGCTCGAGAACTAGCCGACCATACTGGAACGAAACGGGGCCGCTGGCAACATCGCCAGCGGCCCCACTTTTGCACTATATGCTATGCCTTACTCGGCATCCTCGACCTCATATGAATCCGCCTCGGCGGGCTCATCGTTTGCCTCCGCCGCAGCCCCGCGCGCCTCGTCAAACGCCGCCTTCATGGTCTTGTTGCCCCACGTGAGCTTGCGAATGGTAAGATCGTCGGCCTTCTTGTTGGCTAGGCGCAGATTGTTCTCGGAGGACAGCAACGCCTCCTTGGTTTTCTGCAGATGGCTAATCGTCTTGTCGATCTCATCGATTGCCGTTTGGAACTTGCGGCTCGCAATCTCGTAGTTGCGGCCGAAATCATTCTTGAACTTCTCCATCTTGGCTTCGAAGTTCGTGACGTCGATGTTCTGCTGTTTGTACTCCGCCAGCTCCTGCTTATAGCGCAGCGAACCCATGGCAGCGTTACGAAGAAGTGTAATCATGGGAATGAAGAACTGCGGGCGGATCACGTACATCTTCTCGTAGCGATAGCTCACGTCGACTATCCCTGCGTTATAGAGCTCGCTCTCGGGTTCCAGCAGGGTGCAGAGCACCGCGTACTCACAGCCTTTCTGGCGACGATCGTGATCGAGTTTCTTAAAGAAGTCCTCGTTTTTATGCTTGGTCGCGGTCTCATCGTTCTCGTTTTTCATCTCGAACATAATCGAAATGACCTCGTTGCCGCTCGCGTCGCACTCGCGGAAGATAAAGTCGCCCTTGGTACCCTCGGACGCATCGTTATCTTTCTCGAAGTACGCGTTAGGAAATGCCGTCATGCGCAGACGGTTAAACTCGGTCTCGCAGTGCTGCTCGAGCGACTCGCCCACCATCTTGGTGGACAGGCGGACCTTCATGTCCTTAAGGCGCTCAATCTCTTCATCCTTGTAGCGAATCAGGTCATCGCTCGCGCGCTTGGCCTGCGCAAGCTCGAGCTCGTGTGCCGCCTTGGCTTGCTCCTCGCGAGAATCGCGCACCGCCAGCTCGCTCGTTAGCTTGGCACGTGCCTCATCGCGCTCTCGTTCCGCCGCGGCGACCGCCTCTGACAGGTTCATTTTTGCCATCAGTTCCTGCTCGCGCAGCTGGGCACGCAGGCCCTCGGCCTCTTGCTCGGACTGAGC
>DBEWTR010000250.1:0-3773 GCA_048205775.1 Collinsella sp.
TCCCAATCGATCAGCTGGTACTTTGGCTTGTAACCAATGCGGGCCAAAGCCTCGATTAGTATCTCGACATCCAGGCCAACGATATCGCCGTACTCGTCGGTATACACAAACGGCGGATAGAGGTCGCTGCCAACGTTGAGCGTCTTAAGGCTGTCGTCTTTGGCCTGCGAGGCGTCCAGACCTTCTAATGCAGACGTCGAGGCTCTGTCATTCGACCCGGAACAGCCGGCTATCGCTACGACAAAGGCACACGCTACCGCAAGCGCGGCAAACAACGATATGGACACCGAGCGGCGAGGTCTTTTCATCGAGCTCCAGAAGATCCTGTTTACAGACTGAAATGGCTAAAGATAATAGCAAACGAAACCACTCGAGCGTCCAATGGTTACAGACGTTTTACCATGCGGGGCCTTCCAGCCGACTTGGCAGAAGGCCCCGCATGCAGTGCACACTTACCGCGCATTAAAAACGTAGCGGTCCAGGCGGTCGCACGCTTCCCTTACGCGCGAAAGCGGCAGCGCCAGATTCACACGAATGTGGCAGGGTCCATGGAACGGGCGGCCGTCCTGATACCCCACGCCCACGCGCGCCCCCTCGTCGAGCAGCCACTGAATATCGCGGCCATGCTCGCGGCACCACTCGGTGCAGTCAATAAACACCATGTACGTGCCCTGCGGACGTGAAAACGCGACGCCCTTCCAGTGTTTTTCTGCATACGTGCAGAAGTACTCGATATTGCCGGCAAGCACCTGGTTGAGCTTGTCCACCCACTCGTAGCCCTGCGGCTGGTAGGCACCGATAAGCGCATGCATGGAGAGGACATTCATTTCGTTGTAGTGGGTCTTGTTGGACACGGCGCACATGCGGTCGCGCAGCGTCTCGTTGTAGATAATGTGGTAGCTGCCGACCAGACCCGCCAGGTTAAACGTCTTGCTCGGCGCATAGAGGGCAACCGTGCGCATGCGGGCATCCTCGCTCACCGACTGCGTCGGGATGTGCTTGTGCCCCGGCAGGATGATATCGGACCAAATCTCGTCCGAGATCACCACGCAATCGTGCTGGCGATAGATGTCCATGGCGCGCTCGATCTCGTCACGCTCCCATACGCGGCCGCAGGGATTGTGCGGTGAGCAGAACACCGCGGCATGAATGTGGTTTTGGGTGAGTTTGCACTCCATGTCCTCAAAGTCCATGCGCCACACGCCCTGGTCGTCGAGCTTAAGCGGGCTGTGGACAATGCGATAGCCCGCGGCTTCGATAGACTTGGTAAAGCCGATGTAGGTGGGGCTATGGACCAGCATCGCATCGCCTGGCTGGACATACGCGCGCAGCGTCGACACGACACCGCCCAGCACGCCGTTTTCGTAGCCGATATGCTCAGGTGCCAGGCCCTCGACGCCATTACGGCGGCTCTGCCATTCGATGATGCGGTCGAAGTACTCGGGGCGCGGGTTAAAGTAGCCAAACATGGGGTGCTGGGCACGCTGAATGATGTGCTCCTGGACCGTGGGCACCGTGGCGAAGTTCATGTCGGCCACCCACATGGGAATGCGGTCGAATCCCTCGTCGGGTGCGTTCGGAGCTATACCGGGGATCTCGCCCCAAGAGTCAACGGCGATGGAGTCCATGCCGTGGCGATCGATAAGCGAGCTAAAGTCGTATTTCATGCTGAGCCCCCGTGCAAAGTGATTGTTTTGGTAGGCGTTATTGTCCACCAGCGTGGGCGGTTTTGGCGCGGGGTTTGGCGCTTAATTTGACGGGTGCAGACGAATGGCAGGTTAGCCCCGCGCGTCATTGATGGCGGTTACCGTCAACCTGGCTCCGTCGACCGTAAACGATATGTCGAGCCCGGCGAAAGCCAGATGATAGACGCGGTTTGGCTCGTGCTTGCTGCCCGCGCGGCGCGGATCTTGGCGAAGGACCTCAATCAGACCGGGGAGCTTTGCAGGCGAGACCATGTCTTGAAGCGCTTGCGGGAACTCAACGTCGAGCTCTTGCCACGGGGCATTCTCAATCCAGCCACCGGTCGCATCCGGATGACAATCCGCAAACGGAATGTAGGGCTTGATGTCATAGATGGGCGTGCCGTCGCGCAGGTCGGCGCCCAGCACGTGGATGATGGGGCCGTTGTCGGTGAGCTCAACGTGATCGAGCTTTACGCAGGTAAGTCCGATGGGATTGGGGCGAAACGGGCTGCGCGTGGCAAAGACGCCCACGCGCTCGGCTCCGCCCAGACGCGGCGGGCGCACGGTCTTCGACCACTTGACGTTGGTGCCGGACCTGTCCTGCGACTTGGCATCGGCAGCTATGTCCTTAGCCGTGCCGCCGGGCGTTCCGTTTTCAAAGCGCCACAGCAGCCACAGGTGAGAGAAGGAGTCCAGACCCTCAACCGCCGCATTGGAGGCAAATTCCTGCTCAAAGACGATGCGTCCCTGCAGATGGGGCGCCAAAAAGCTGTTGCGCGGAATGCCGAATTTCTGCGGCAGGTCGGTATGTATGTGTGCAATAGGTTCCATGCCGGTCATTGTACGGCATGGAGGCGTGGAACGTTGTGCGCAATTCTTCGCCGCGGTCCCCCGTCGTGCAACCAACGGTTGCTTGGAAGGCCGCCTGCCGCCGCATATGCTTAAGCCATCAACCAGCAGAAAGGAGCCGCTATGGCCTTTGCAGAAAAGCTCATTGCTGTCCGTCGCGCCCACCACCTCACCCAAGAGCAACTCGCCGCCAAGCTCTTCGTCACACGCCAAGCCGTGAGCCGCTGGGAACGCGGCGAAGTCACCCCTGGCATCGACATGATGAAGCTCATTGCCGCCGTAACCGGAGAGCCGCTGCCCCACCTGCTCGAAATGCCCGAGCACTATTGCCAGAGCTGCGGCATGATACTCACGCCCGAAGACTGCGGCACCGACGCCACGGGCGCCACGACCGACCATTACTGCAAGTGGTGCTACGACCACGGCAAGTACACCTACGACACCACCATGGAGGCGATGATTGAGGATTGTGCCCCGCGGCTGGCGCAAAACACCGGCATGTCGCTCGACGAAGCCGTCTCGCTCATGGGCGCCGTGCTGCCGCAACTGGAGCGCTGGCACACCGTGCAGGAAAACGAAGAGCGCTACGGCGCCGAAGCGCGGGCGCGCTATGGCAATGAGGCTATCGATGCAGCAAACGAAACGTTACTGGACATGAATCCTCAGACATGGAACGACATGAAGGAACTTGAACGCGCTGTCCTGGACCAGCTCTCGATTGCCATGGGCGACGGCGATGCGGACGGAAGCGAGGCTCGCAAGCTTGTCGCGATGCATCGTCGATGGATTGGCCTTAACTGGGGACACGAGCCCCAAGGCGAAGCGTACCTGGGCCTCGCCCACGGCCATCTTGCCGATCAGCGCTTTATCGACTACTACGACAAGCCCTGCGGCACCGGAGCCACGGCGTTTCTGGTACAGGCCATCGAGTCGTCGTTAACGCGCGCATAGACCGCGGCGGCTTTGGGTATTTCAATCAAAACCTCAACCGATTGGAGACCCATGGCTACTGATCATGAGCTCGCGCTCTACGTTATGACTGGCTGCCCGTATTGCTTAAAGGTCAAGCGCTTTTTGGCCGATAACGGCGTAACCATTCCCGAGCGCAATATCTCGACCGATACCGAAGCCGAGCAGACACTCATCGTCGTCGGCGGAAAGCGCCAGGTTCCCTGTCTGCTCATTGACGGAGAACCACTCTACGAATCGAACGACATTATCGCGTGGGTACAGAAGAAC
>DBEWTR010000254.1:0-5926 GCA_048205775.1 Collinsella sp.
TGTTACAAGCTTCCCTGTCCTGATTAAAACGGCCTCACCGGTAGCGCTTTATACGCACTTAGGCGGCGATGTACTTGCCGTCCTGGATCACATAGGCTGTAGCGGGCTTCTCGACTTGGCCCTCGTCGTTCCACGTGAGCTCGCCCGTCAGGCCCTCGATCTTGATCTTGCGCATGGCCTTGGCAAGATCGCCGGCAATGTCGGCGCCGTCGGCCGTAATATCGATGTCTGCCTTATCGATAGCCTCGACAATCGCATGGACGCAGTCATAGGCATCGGCGGCAAACTGGTTGGGCGTCTCGTCGTAGGCGTCCTTATATGCCTTGACGAAGTCGGCGTTCTTCTCATCGTCGGCAGAGAACGGGGTCATGAGCAGCACGCCCTCGGCAAGGGAGGTGTCGAAGCCCTCAACGGAGAGCAGGCCGTCCATGCCGTCGGTACCCATGAGGGTCATGTCGTATCCCATGTCCTTGGCGTTCTTGAGCAAAACGGACGCCGGCGTGTAGTAGATCGGCGCAAAGATGAGCGTGGCGCCGGCCTCCTTGGCCTTGGTGAGCTGGTTGGTAAAGCTCGTGGAGGAGTCGTCCTTAAAGGTCTCGGTATCGACGATATCAAGTTTGGACTCCTTGGCCTGCTCGGCAAAGGCATCGGCAACACCCGAGCTGTACGTATCGCCGGAGTTGTAGAACAGGGCGATCTTGGCGTCTGCATACTTCTCGGCCAAAAACTTGGCAGCACTCGCGCCCATGGTGGGGTCGGTAAAGCAAACCTGGAAAACCGTGGTCTTGTCCTTGGTGACGTCGAGGGACGAAGCAGAGGGCGTGACCATGAGCATATCGTCGGCGATCTCGCCCGAGACAGCGACGGCGGCACCAGTCGTGACGGGGCCGACGAGAGCCTGCATGCCCCAGTCGCACAGGGTATTGAAGGCGTTGATAGCCTTCTCGCCGTCGGCGACGTCATCCTCGGACTTAAGCGAGAGTTTGAGGTCCTTGGTCGAGAAATCCTTGGCGGCAAGCTTGGCACCCTTCTCGGCCGAAACGCCATAGGTTGCCGCGGCGCCGGTCAGAGGGCCGATGACACCGATCTTGAAGGTCTTGCCGTCATCGGCGGTGCCGCCGTCCGAGCCACCCGACGAGCAACCAGCGAGTGCGGCGGTGCTGCCGAGCGCCGCAGCGCCGGCGAGAAAGTTCCTACGGCTGAGCGTGCTGTTAATGTTGAACATGGTGTCCCCCTTTTTCGCTGGCCGCGGTGCGGCCGTCTTGCGGTACAGGGCAAACCTTATGGCGCAAACGTTGACAGTTTGTTACGGAAGTCCGTTTGTAGCGAGCGTGTTTCCAATGTTTCCGCAGCGTTTCGGGGGTGCCGTTTTGTGCGGCTCCTGTTGCCTGGCGAGCACGCGCCCCCGGTTCACGCTAGAATGCACTCAACCTTTAAGCGGTTTATCCATCCATAAGATGCACGAAGGAGTTATCTATGAGCGAACCCCTGCGCACCGTGAACGTCGGTCTGATCGGTCTGGGAACCGTCGGCGGCGGCGTGGCCCGTCTGATCAAGAGCCACCACGATGAGTACCTGGCAGCCTACGGCATCGACCTTAAGCTGACCCGCGCCTGCGCGCTTGCTTGGGAGCAGGCCGAGGCGGCAGGCATTGAGCGCGAGGCCTTTACGAGCGACTGGCACGATGTCGTCACCGACCCCGCCGTCGACATCGTCGTCGAGCTGATTGGTGGCGAGCATCCCGCAACCGAGATCTTCACCACTGCCTTCGAGAACGGCAAGCATGTCGTCTCCGCCAACAAGGCCCTGCTGGGCCGCCATGTCGAGACGCTTGCCGAGAAGGCGCGTGCGTGCGGCGTGCAGATTAAGTGCGAGGCCAGCTGCGGTGGCGGCATCCCCATTGTCAGCACACTCGAGCACGACCTGGTGGGTAACAAGATCCTGACCATCGCCGGCATCCTCAACGGCACCACCAACTACATCCTGTCGCGCATGGACGCCGAGGGCGCCGATTACGCTGACGTGCTCGCCGACGCACAGGCTAAGGGCTATGCCGAGGCCGACCCGTCCGCCGACGTCGACGGCTTCGATGCCGCCAGCAAGACGGCCATCCTCGCCTCCATCGGCTTTGGCACCCGCGTTACCACCGATGATGTGTACCAGCAGGGTATCCGCACCATCGGCGCCGAGGACATCGCCCAGGCCCGCGAGCTCGGCTACACCATCAAACTGCTCGGCATCGCCCGCAACACCGACGCTGGCGTCGACGTTCGCGTGCATCCCACGCTGATCCCCGCAGACCATATGCTCGCCAAGGTCAACGGCGCCATGAACGCCGTCTACGTGGTAGGCGACGCCGTGGGCGAGACCATGTTCTACGGCGCGGGCGCAGGCTCCTTCCCCACCGCGAGCGCCGTCGTGGGCGATATCCTGTCGCTCTCCGAGCAGATCAGCCGCGGCGTGGCTCCGCTGCCCGAGATTGAGCCCTATGGCCACAACCTCACCTTTAAGCCCATGGACGAGCTCCAGACCAAGTACTATGTGCGCCTGAAAGTCGCCGACCGCGTGGGCGCCCTGTCCGAGACGGTCGACATCTTTGCCAAGCACAACATCTCGATCTCGCTCATCAACCAGGTCGAGGACGGCAAATCGGGCGTCAGCGATGCCTGCTCGGTCATCTTCCTGACGCACCGCGCGCTCGAGAAGGACGTCCAGGCTGCCGCCGCCGAGCTTGCCAGCGTCGGCTGCGTGGCCGAGGTCGCCAACGTCCTGCGCATCGAGGACGTTGAGGCTTGGACCGAAGGCGTCATGGCGAACTAGCCCAACGCTCGCCTAGCAATACGCGCCTTGAGGGCTCCCGTCCGATGTGGGACGGGAGCCCTTTTGTCACCTGCCCTAAGCACAACGGCAAAGCATATTTGCGCGAGCCGCTCATCGGTAACGCGGGCTACCGTTCACCGATATGCAAACGCGGCCGATTCCGACTACCGCTACGCTGTGCTGCGAATGTCCGCCCGCGATGAGAGGAAGCACCATGTTGCTCGAGGGCAAGAAAGCAATCATCACCGGAGGCACACGCGGTATCGGCTATGCCATCGCCTGCCGTTTTATCGAGGAAGGCGCTGCCGTCACCGTCTTTGGCTCGCGCCAGGAGACTGCCGACACGGCCGTTGAGAAGCTGACAGCCGCCTATCCCGACGCCAAGGTCTGGGGTCGCTCCTGCGATCTCACCTCGCTCGAGGCCGTGACTGAGGCCTTTACGCAGACTGCAGCCGACATGGGCGGCTTGGACACGGTCGTCAACAATGCCGGTATCTCCCAGCGTTCACCCCTCTTGGACTACACGGCCGAGGAGTTCGCCAAAGTTATGGACCTCAACGTCGTCGCCGTCTTTAATGGCCACCAGGCTGCCGCCAAGATCATGACCGAGGCCGGCCACGGCGGCACCATCACTACCACAAGCTCGATGGTCGCCAAGTACGGCCAGCCCTCCGGCGTCGGTTACCCCACGTCCAAGTTTGCCGTCAACGGTATGGTCCAGTCGCTCTCGCGCGAGCTCGCTCCCATGGGCATCCGCGTCAACGCCGTCGCCCCCGGCGTGACTAAGACCGACATGGTCGCCAACCTACCCGAAGAGGTCATCAAGCCCATCATCGCCACCATTCCGCTGGGTCGCATGGGCGAGCCCGAGGATGTCGCCAACGCCTTTGTTTTCCTGGCGAGCGACATGTCCTCCTATGTCACGGGCGCCGTGCTCCCCGTCGACGGAGCCGCCCGCTCCTAAGGAGCCACAAGCTTTGGCTTCAAGCTTCAACATAGCTCAACCAAAAAGGCGCGCCGTCTGAATCAACTGCAGACAGCGCGCCTTCTCCTGTTATGAAAGGGAAACTATGTCCCAGTATTTCGGATCAGAACGGGGCACGGTTTCCCCCAGGACCTCCTTGCGGAAACTGCATCCCACTCTGAGCGCCCATTCCGGGACACAGCTTCCCAACGGCCCCCGTTTCGGAAACCACATCCCGTTCCGAGCCTTCAAAGCGGGACGCGGCTTCCCCGAGAAAGTATCGACTACTTACCGTCGTCGTCCTCGGCTTCTTCTCTTGCATAGAGCTCCAGCATGCGGCGGCGGTATTCGCGCACAGCGAGCTTGGCGCGCTCCAGGCGGCGGCGCTCACGCGGAGTCAGCTCGGACGGGTCGACCTCGTCTCCATAGGTCTTATCGGCAAGCAGGTGCGCCGCGTCCACGATGCGGGCATCGATGTGGTCGCTCGCTGCCTCGGCGGAAAAACGCTCGGCAATCGTATCGAGCGTAGGCAGGCCCTCGAATACGCGACCATGGCCATGCGAAGTCAGCAGCTCATGCTCGCGCGCGAGCAAGCTCGCTAGGTCGTGATGGGCGCGCAGGATGTCGAGCGCATCGGATGGATGCTCGGCAACCTCTGCCACGGCGGCGACCGGCGCAGCATCCACCACGCGGTAGAAGAGCTGTGCGAGCAGCGGCATCAAGAACACCGTGATGGCGCCGGCGGCAACCATAACCGACGCGATGTCTTGCGACAGCGCGCCCGCGTTGACGGCAACGCTCGTAACGGCAACGATGATCGGTAGCGCCGTGGTGCAGTACAGGGCCACGGTAATGCGACCATACGCCGACACATCGCGCGTCGCAGGACAAATACTCATAGAGATGAGAATGGGCACGGCGCGAATGATCAGCAACGCCACGATAAAGCCTGCGAGCAGCCCGGGGCGCGACGCCACGGCCGTCAGGTCGATCTTTGCGCCCGATACGGTAAAGAACACCGGAATCAAAAAGCCGTAGGCCAGGCCGTCGAGCTTGGTCTCGAGCGTATGGTTGCCCTCGGGGATGATGTAGCGCAAGACAAAGCCGGCGGCAAAAGAACCCAACACGATGTCGAGATCAAAGACGGCCGAGAACGCCACGAGTGTGACCAGGATGAGCACCGTCAGGCGCACGAAGGTCTGCGACGTGGTATCGGCGCGTTCCTCGACAAACGCAAAGAAGCGGCTGCCGACGCGCTTGGAGCGGCTTGGGACCACGGCCAGCAACACGCAAACCACCGCAAACAAGCCAAGGATTACGAGCGTTTGGATGCCAGTGCGGGCAGACAGCAGCACCGACATGGCGAGCACAGGGCCGAGCTCGCCCCAGGTGCCATACGTGAGAATCGAGTCGCCCACACGCGTGCCAGTGAGCGAGCGCTCACGCATGATGGGCACGAGCGTGCCGAGCGCCGTCGAAGTGAGGGCAAGCGTCACGGCGATACCGTCGAAATGACTGACTGAGAACCACGGGGTAAAGCGCACGGCAAGCCAGGCGATACCAAACGTGACGACCCACGTCGCCAAGCCGTAGCGCCCCTCGACGCCCGTGATGCTCTTGGGGTCGATCTCAAAGCCGGCAAGCAGGAACAAAAAGGCCAGGCCGAGCTCGGACACGAGCGAGACCTCGGCATCTACATGGATAATGTCGAGCATATGGGGTCCCAGCACCGCGCCAAACACGAGCAAAAAGACCGTCTCGGGAACGGGTTTCCCGGGAATCGCCGAGGCGATAAAAGGACTCGCAAAGGCCACGAGTGCGATGATGGCGAGCGAAACGAATGCCATGTGATGCCTTTCTCTTGTTTGCGCTTCACTGTAGCACCCTCGCCGTCCTCAACGCGCCGCGAGCTGTCGTATCATAGTGAGGTTTACAAACATGTGGCTCAAGGCGACCGCGAGGCTTGCCCCGTAAACCGACCGCTGCCGCATACCGTACCGTACGCCCAACCGATCAGGAAGGCAGGAACCAATGGTCTCTCGTATCTACGTGGAGAAGAAACCCGGGTTCGACGTCGAGGCTCAGCAGCTCAAGGGCGAGCTGACCGAAATTCTCGGCATCAAGGGCATCGAGGCCCTGAGG